>JAEZXF010000198.1 GCA_023419995.1 Pseudomonadota bacterium
ATCTTCTGGGATCCGATGGCGATGCGCATCTGCCGCGAGGCAGGCGAGGGGGCGACGCTGAACCTGCGGCTCGGCGGCAAGCACGGCCCGATGTCGGGCAGCCCGCTCGATCTGGAGGTGACGGTGAAGCGGCTGGCCAGCGACCTGACCCAGCGCTTCGGCGACCTGCCGATTCCCCTCGGCAACGTCGCCTGGCTGCAATGCGGCGGCGTCGACATCGTCGTCAACGACCTGCGCACCCAGACCTTCCATCCCGAGGCCTATACGGGCCTCGGCATCGACCTCGCGTCCCGCAGGCTCGTCTGCGTCAAGTCCTCGCAGCATTTCCATGCCGGCTTCGCGCCGATCGCCAGCGAGGTGATCCACGTCGCCACGCCCGGCTCGATCACGCCCGACTACGCCAACATCCCCTATCGCAACCGTGCGCCGAACTACTGGCCGAAAGTGGAAGACCCCTTCGCATGACCAACGCCCTGATCGCCTCGAGAGACCGCTTCGCCGCCGCGAACCCGGAGGAGCGCGTCGTCGTCAACGGCCGCGAATGGGGCGTGGTCGATACGGGCGGGGCGGGGCCGGCGCTGCTGCTCGTTCCCGGCACGCTCGGCCGCGGCGACATCTTCTGGCAGGAGATCGAAGCGCTGCGCGGCAGGGCGCGGGTGCTGGCCGTCACCTACCCGGAAACCGGCGGCATCGCCGAGTGGGCCGACGACCTCGCCCTGCTGATGACCGGCCGCGGCATCGACACGGCCGTGGTGCTCGGGTCCTCGCTCGGCGGCTATCTGGCGCAGTACATGGCCGCCGTCCATGCCGGACGCGTCGAGCGGCTCCTCGCCGCCAATACGCTTTGCTCGGTGGCGCTGGTCCGGCAGGTGCCGCCCTACAGCTCCGATCTCGACAACGGGCCGATCCGCGAGCTGCGCGACGGCTTCGGCAAGGGCCTGCGCGCCTGGGCCGAGAGCCATCCCGAGCAGGCCGATCTGGTGACGCTGCTCCTGGCCGAGGTCGACGGCCGCATCCCCGAGCCCGAGCTGCGCACGCGCCTCAACGGCATCAAGCGCGCGCCCGAGCTGCCGCCCGCCGGCATTCCGGCCGACCGCATCGTCACCGTCGAGGCGGCCGACGATCCGCTGATCCCGCCCTTCATGCGCGACGAGGTGAGGGCGTGGCTGAAGCCCTCCGTCGCCTACCGTTTCGAGACCGGCGGCCACTTTCCCTACGCCGCGCGCCCGGCGCTCTACACCGCGCTGCTCGAGGAGCAGCTCGGTCTCGTTCCCCCCGGCTCGACCGAATGGGGCGCGGGCGAGGTGCGCGCGCGATGATCGTCCTGTCGCACGAGGACGTGGCGGCGCTGCTGCCGCCCGAAGCCGCGATCGAGGTGGTGGCCGCGGCCATGGCCTCGGTGTCGCGCGGCGAGGCCGAGCTGCCGCTGCGCTCGATCGTCGATGTCGGCGGCGGCAACAAGATGGGCATCATGCCGGGGCGGATGCAGGAGCCGCCCTGCCACGGCATCAAGCTCGTCAGCCTCTATCCCGGCAACGTCGCGGCCGGCTACTCCTCGCATCAGGGCGCGATGGTCCTGTTCGAGCCGCGGCACGGCACGGCCGTCGCCCTGATGGACGGAGGTCCGCTCACCGCGCGCCGCACCGCGGCCGCCAGCGCCGTCGCGACCCGGGCGCTGGCGCGCGCGGATGCGGCCGTGCTGGGGATGGTCGGCGCGGGCGAGCAGGCCCGCTACCATCTCGATGCGCTGATGGCGGTGCGGCCGATCCGCGAGCTCAGGATCGCCAGCCGCACGGAGAAATCCGCTCTGGCCTTCGCCGAGCACGCGCGGCGGCGGCATCCGCACCTCGCCGTCACCCTCGCCGGCACGGATGTCGAGGCGGCGGTGAGGGATGCGGACATCGTCTGCACCGTCACCAGCTCGCCCGCGCCGGTGCTGCGCGGCGCGTGGATCGCGCCCGGAACGCACCTCAACGTCGTCGGCGCCTCGATCCCGTCCAAGCGGGAGATCGACGACGAGGCGGTGCTGCGCGCCCGCGTCTTCGTCGACTACCGTCCCTCGACCTTCGCGCAGGCCGGCGAGATCATCGACATGATCGCGGCAGGCGGCATCGGGCGCGATCACGTCGTCGCCGAGATCGGCGAGGTGCTGGGCGCCACGGCCGAGGGCCGGCGCGGGGCGGACGAGATCACGCTCTACCGCTCGCTCGGCATCGCGGCGCAGGACCTCGCCTGCGCCTGGCATTGCTGGGATGCTGCCGGCCGCGAGGGGCTGGGCGCGAGGGTCCGCCTCTGAGCGGCGCCCGGCCGCCGGTCCGTCAGGTCCCGGCGGTCGCCGCGTCGAGCGCCTGCTTAAGGTCGGCGACGATGTCCTCGACCTCCTCCAGCCCGACCGAAAGGCGGATCAGCCCTTCGGAGATGCCGTGCTCGGCGCGCTCCTCGGGCGTGTAGGTCGAATGCGTCATGGTCGCGGGATGCTGGATCAGGCTTTCCGTGTCGCCGAGCGAGACGGCGCGGCGCACCAGCTCCATGCGGTTCATCATCGTGCGCCCGGCCTCCAGCCCGCCCTTGAGCTCGAACGCGATCATCGCGCCGAAGCCGGGCATCTGCCTCTTGGCCAGCGCATGCTGCGCGAAGCTCTCGAGCCCCGGATAGTGGACCGCCGCGACCGCCGGGTGCGCCTCCAGCATGCGCGCCACCACGGCGGCGTTCCGGCAGTGCTGGTCCATGCGCAGCTTCAGCGTCTTCAGCCCACGCAGCAGCAGCATGGCGTTGAACGGCGCCATCACCGCGCCGGTCATGTCCTTCATGCCGTAGAGCCGCACCTGCGTCATGTCCTCGGCCGAGCCGACGGCGATGCCGCCGACGAGGTCGCCGTGGCCGCCCATGTACTTCGTCGCCGAGTGGACGACGATGTCGGCGCCGCGCTCGATCGGCCGCGTCAGCACCGGCGTGGCGTAGGTGTTGTCGACCACGACCCTCGCGCCGTGCGTCCTGGCGATCGCCGACACGGCCTCGATGTCGACCAGCCGCATGTTCGGGTTCGCCGGCGTCTCGAAGTAGACGATCTTCGTCCTGGCCGAGACGGCGGCGCGCACGGCCTCGGGATCGGTCATGTCCGCATGGGTGACGGTGATGCCGAACCTGGTCAGGCCGTGGTGGAAGAAGGCGAAGGTGCAGCCGTAGAGCGTCTTGTCGGTGACGATCTCGTCGCCGGGCGCGAGGAAGGTCCACAGCACCGCGGTGATCGCGCCCATGCCGGAGGCGAGCGCCAGCCCGGCCTCGGCACCCTCGAGCGCGGCGGCGCGGCGCTCCAGGAGGTCGTTCGTCGGGTTGGAGACGCGCGAGTAGAAATAGCCGGGCGTCTCGCCGGCGAATATCGCCGCGCCCGCTTCCGCGCTCTCGAAGGCGAAGGTGGACGTGAGGTGAAGCGGCGGGGTGAGCGCGCCCTGGTGCTGCATCGGATCGTGGCCGAGATGGATGGCGCGGGTGGCGAAACCGGCCGGACGATGCGGATTCATGGTGAATGCTCCCCCTGTATGTATCGATGAGAGGAAAGATCGCACGGAGCTGCTGGCAGGTGCTGCCGAATGATGCCACTATTTACGGCATCTGTAGCATAATCATCCAGAGAGCGGTTCCACGAAGCAGATCGATGCCAAGGATTGGCAGATCATTCGCGAGCTCCAGCAGGAGGGGCGCCTGACGAACCAGGAGCTGGCGGCGCGCGTGAACCTGTCGCCGTCGCCGTGCCTGCGCCGCGTGCGCATGCTGGAGGAGGCGGGCGTCATCACCGGCTATTCGGCCGACGTCGATCCGCGCGCCTGCGGCCTCAGCATCACCGCCTTCATCCGCATCGCGCTTCAGCGGCACGAGCGCGACGCCGTCGCCCGCTTCGAGGAGAGCGTGCGCGGCATCGACGAGATCCTCGACTGCCACCTTCTGACCGGCGAGGCCGACTACCTGCTGCGGGTGGTGGTCGCCGACCTCGACGAGTACGAGCGCTTCGTGCGCAGGCGCCTGCACGCGATCCCCGGCATCAGCTCGATGAAGACGAGCCTCGTCTACGGCACGATCAAGTCGTCGCGGGTGTTCCCGCTTCTGCGCGGCTGAAGGAAGAAGGCCCGGCGTTTCCGCCGGGCCTTCGCCATCTCCCGATGCCGGGTCGTCGTCAGTCGTTGGCGGTGACGGTGAGGCCCAGCATCTTGGTCAGCTCGAGCGGCGCGGACATGGCGATCGCGCCGATCAGCGCCAGCGGCACCGGCTCGGCCGGCCGCGCCGCGATCGTCAGGCTCTGCGGGTCGTCGAGGAACGCCGACACGGCCTTGGCGGCCTGCGCGGTCAGCTCGGGGTTGTTGAGCTGCGCCAGCGCGAACGGCACGACGGCCTTGGCCTGGTTGGCGATCTCGGCCGGCTTGGCGCCCTGGTTGCGCGCGACGAATTCGAGGATCCTGTTCGTGAGCGAATCGTCGGTGAAGGACAGCGCCGCGTCCTTGAACGTCACCTGCTGCATCAGGCCCAGCATGGCGAGGCCCTGGGCGGAATTGTCGCTCTCCGGGTTCTCCGCCATCTTCTTCAGGAGGTCGTAGAGCGAGGCGATCACGGCCGGCGTGTAGCCGGCGGAATCGAAGGTCAGGCCGATCGTGCCGGCATCGACGATCGTCATGTCGTACTGCGTCAGGGCATAGCGGCCGTCGGACGGATCCCACACGCCGGCGATCTCGAAGAAGCCTTCCATCGTGTCGTAGCCGAGCGCCTTGAGGATGGCGAGCTGCTGCTCGTCCTCCATCAGCGACAGGTCGAGCGTGAAGCTCTCGGCCGCGCCGGAGAAGTCCATCGGCGTGTCCGCGTCCGGTTCCGTCGCCTCGAAATGCATGTCGCGCATGCTGAACACCTCGGTGCCGCCGAGGTTGAGGATCATCGAGCCGACGCTCGCGGTCTCGGGGAAGAGCGAGCCGCCGTAATTGTAGCGCACGTCGTCGTTCGGCAGCAGGACGTTGCCCATCTCCAGGTTCTCGACGATGAACGTGGCTTCCTCCTCGTCGTCAGAGCCGCCGAAATGGGAGAGGAAGACCCGTTCGATCCGGAAGCCGACGTCGTCCTCCGACACGCCGCTCAGCGTGATGTCGCCGATCGGGACCGACAGCTCCTCGCTCTCGACCCGCGCGCCCACCAGCACGCCGTCCGCGCCGCTGACGTCGACCCGGTCCCATTCCATCCGGAAGCCCATCTCGGTGACGTAGGTCTTCAGCCGCTCGGCCGCCTGCTCGACCTCCTGCGCCCATGCGCCGGCAAGCGGCGCCGTGGCCAGCACCGCGGTGGCGGCGAGAATGTGGATGTGCTTGCGCAATGCGGTCATCTGGCGATCCCTGTGAGATGTCTTTTTCCGTCCTCGCAGGGTCCATCGCCGAAAATGAGGGCCTGAGAATGACGCGGCGGCAGGATCGACGCTTTTGCGGCAAAAGGCAAACCAATCCTGGCGTTGGCGTGCCGTCATGGTTTCCTTTTGCGCAACGATGCGATGTGAACTCGCAGGCCGCGCACTTGCCCCGAATCACCCGCTCCATTAACCGGAATCCATGGGAAAAGAGCTTGTTCCACCCGGGGCCGAGGGTGGCGATCACATCGAGCCGGTCGATCTGAGGCAGGCGCTCGAGGAGCGCTACCTCGCCTATGCGCTGTCGACCATCATGCACCGCGCGCTGCCCGACGTGCGCGACGGGCTGAAGCCGGTGCACCGGCGCATCATGCACGCCATGCGGCTCCTGCGGCTGAACCCCGACCAGGGCTTCGCCAAGTGCGCCCGCATCGTCGGCGAGGTGATGGGCAAGTTCCATCCGCACGGCGACCAGTCGATCTACGACGCGCTGGTGCGCCTTGCCCAGTCCTTCTCGGTTCGCTACCCGCTGGTCGACGGGCAGGGCAACTTCGGCAACATCGACGGCGATAACGCCGCCGCCATGCGCTACACCGAGGCGCGCATGACCGAGGTGGCGACGGCGCTGCTCGAGGGCATCACCGAGGACGCGGTCGATTTCCGCCCCACCTACAATGAGGAGGACGAGGAACCGGTCGTCCTGCCCGGCGCGTTCCCCAATCTCCTCGCCAACGGCTCGTCGGGCATCGCCGTCGGCATGGCGACGTCGATCCCGCCGCACAACATCGCCGAGCTCTGCTGCGCGTCCCTGCACCTGATCGACCATCCCGACGCCGAGGTCGAGGACCTGATGAGCCGCGAGCCGGCCGAGGACCCCGACGAGAACAGGGTGAGGGGCCCGGACTTCCCGACCGGCGGCGTCATCGTTGATTCCTTCGATGCGATCCTCGAAGCCTACAAGACCGGGCGCGGCTCGTTCCGCACCCGCTCGCGGTGGCATTCGGAAGACCAGGGCCGCGGCACCTGGCAGATCGTCGTCACCGAAATTCCCTACGGCGTGCAGAAGTCGCGGCTGGTCGAGAAGATCGCCGAGCTCCTGATGGCGCGCCGCCTGCCGCTGCTGGAGGACGTGCGCGACGAGAGCGCCGAGGACATTCGCCTGGTGCTGGTGCCCAAGAGCCGCACCGTCGATCCCGCCATCCTCATGGAATCGCTGTTCAAGCTGACCGAGCTCGAAAGCCGCTTTCCGCTCAACATGAACGTGTTGTCGCGGGGCAAGGTGCCGGGCGTCATGTCGCTCAAGCAGGTGCTTCAGGAATGGCTGGAGCACCGCAAGGAAGTGCTCGTCCGCCGCTCCCGCCACCGGCTCGGAGAGATCGAGCGCCGGCTCGAGATCCTCGGCGGCTATCTCGTCGCCTATCTCAACCTCGACGAGGTGATTCGCATCATCCGCGAGGAGGACGAGCCCAAGCCGGTGATGATGGCGCGCTGGGACCTGACGGATCTTCAGGCCGAGGCGATCCTCAACATGCGCCTGCGCGCGCTGCGCAAGCTGGAGGAGTTCGAGATCCGCAAGGAGTTCGACGCGCTGACCGCCGAGAAGACGCAGATCGAGGCGCTGCTTTCGTCCGAAGCGAAGCAGTGGAAGACGATCCGCTGGGAGGTGGAGAAGCTGCGCGACCGCTTCGGCTCCGACACGCCGCTCGGCCGCCGCCGCACCCAGTTCGCCGACGCCCCCGAGCACGACGAGGAGCACATCCAGCAGGCGATGATCGAGCGCGAGCCGGTCACCGTCGTCGTCTCCGAGAAGGGCTGGCTCCGGGCGATGAAGGGGCATCTGTCGGACTTGTCCACGCTCTCCTTCAAGGAGGGCGACGGCCTGAAGCTCGCCTTCCACGCCCAGACCACGGACAAGATCCTCGTCTTCACCACCGGCGGCAAGTTCTACACCATCGGCGCCGACCGGCTGCCGGGCGGGCGCGGCCACGGCGAGCCGATCCGCATCATCGTCGACATGGAGAACGACCAGGACATCGTCACCGCCTTCGTGCACGATCCCTCGCGCAAGCTGCTGCTGTCGTCGCATCTGGGCAACGGCTTCGTCGTTCCGGGAGGCGAGGTCGTCGCCAACACCCGCAAGGGCAAGCAGGCGATGAACGTCAAGGCGCCCGACGAGGCCAAGCTGTGCATCCCCGTCGCCGGCGACCACGTCGCCATCGTCGGCGACAACCGCAAGCTCCTGGTCTTCCCGCTCGCCGAGGTGCCGGAGATGGTGCGTGGCAAGGGCGTGCGGCTGCAGAAATACAAGGACGGCGGCGTCTCCGACCTCAAGACCTTCGCGCTCGCCGAGGGGCTGTCGTGGCAGGATTCGGCCGACCGCACCTTCACCCGCTCGAAGGACGAGCTCGCCGAGTGGATCGGCGCCCGCGCCTCGGCCGGCCGCATGGTGCCCAAGGGGTTCCCGAGGACCGGGAAGTTCGGGTAGCGGGGCAATCGCCGGGGTCGGCGCTGCCCCTCATCCGGTCCTTCGGGCCACCTTTTCCCGTGAACGGGGAGAAGGGGAAGCGGCGAGGTTGCGGCCACCGCTCCTCTCCCCGTTCACGGGGAGAGGATGCC
>JAEZXF010000201.1 GCA_023419995.1 Pseudomonadota bacterium
CTCCCAGCCCGGCTGCCACAGGCTGACGACGAACAGGTCGGGCCGCACGCTCAGGATCGATTCCGCCGACGCCTTGGACGGCACCACGGCGCCGACGTCGGGGATGGCGTCTATCGCCGGGAACGCCCGCCGGAAGGCGGCATACATGCCGCGGTCGATGCGCCGGGGCGCGGCCCAGCCGGCGATCCGGCCGACCGGGTCGGGATCGATCAGCGCCAGCGGCAGCACGAGCAGGCTCTCGTTGGTGACGATGCGCATGGCCGGTGCGGCGAGCCGCACCTCGCGCCCGGCCGCGTCGGTCAGCACGATCCCGGCATGCGCCGCCGTTGTCCCCGTCATCGAGCCCCAGGCCATCGTTCCCACTGCCAGGGCAAGGATGGCCAGCATCAGCCGGCCGAAACGGCTCCGAGCCGCCGGAAAACCGGCGGCCCCTGTTGCGCGCGGGCTTTCGGCGCGCGGACTGTCGGGGGGCGTCACCACGTGTATTTCAGGCTCGCGGTGATGGTGCGCCCCGCCCCGTAGTTGCAGCTTCCGCCGGTGGCGTTGAGGCAGTGCGAGACATAGACCTCGTCGAACAGGTTGGTGACGTTGACCCGCAGCTTCGTGCCCTCGAACTGCTTGTCCAGCGCGCCGAAGTCGTATTCCGCGCCGATGTCGACCAGCGCGCGGGCCGGGATGCGCAGGTCCGGGCTGTAGGTGGCGTCGCTCTGGTAGGAGGAGGTCGCACGCACGCCGGCGCTCAGCGTCAGCCCCGGCGCGAAGCCCGGCCGGTAGCCGACCCAGACGCTGCCCTGGTGCTTCGGCAGGCGCAGCATCTCGCGGCCGAGCGCCGCCGGATTGTTGGAGCGCAGCACCTGCGAGCGGGAATAGGCGTAGGCCGCGATGAGGTCGACCTCCGGGGTCAGCTCGTACTTGCCCTCGATCTCGATGCCGCGCACGCGCTCCTCGCCGCCCTGCACCTGGAAGGTCGGCTGCCACGGCCGCGGATCGGCCGGATCCGGGGTCAGCGCGTTGCGGGTGGTGAGCTGGAACAGGGACAGGTTGACCAGGCCGCGGCCGCCCGTCGGCTCGTACTTGACGCCGGCCTCGAACTGCCTGGCCGTCATCGCCGCGAACGGGTCGCCGTTCCGGTCCGTGCCGAGGTTGGGCAGGAACGACGTCGAATAGCTGGCATAGGGGGCGAGGCCGTTGTCGAACAGATAGGTCAGCCCGGCGCGGCCGGTCAGCTTGCTGTCCCTGGTCGCGACCGTCGGTGCCCCGGCGACCATGCGGTCGACGGTGTCGATGCGCGAGACGTCGTAGCGCAACCCGAAGGTGCCGAGCCAGTTGCCGGCGCGGATCTGGTCCTGGGCATAGACGCCGATCTGGTCCTGCTTCTGCACGCTGGAGCGCTGGTAGGCCGGCAGCGGAATCGCCGCGCCGTAGACGGGATTGAGGAAGTCGAGCGGCGGCGGCAGCGGGTCGGCGCCGGCCGAGTTGCCGAAATTGGTGTCGGACACGCCGTGGAGATAGTCCACGCCGAACAGCAGCGTGTGGTCGAGGGAGCCGGTGGCGAACTCGGCCTGGGCCTGGGTGTCGACCGTGAACGAGGTCAGCCGGTCGTCGGAGACGGCCGCGACCCGGCTCAGCACGCTGGAGGGCGGCGCCATGAAGCCGAAGGCGAAGGCGGGGTTGACCAGCGCCAGGTGCATGTACTGGTCCGAGCGGCCGTAGCGCAGGTTCTGCCGCACCGTCCAGGTGTCGTCGAACGCATGCTCGAACTCGTAGCCGAGATGGAAGTAGTCGCGCTCGAACACGCCGGAATCCGGCTCGCCGAGGAACAGGTTGCGCGGAAGCTGCCCGTCCGGATTGGGCAGCAACGTGCCGGCGGCCGGGTAGAAGCGCGGGCTGAACACCGGCCGATCATGCTGGTAGTAGCCGTGCAGCGTGAGCGAGGTCTGGGCCGTCGGGCTCCACGTCAGGCTCGGCGCCACCATCAGCTGCCGGTCGCGCTCGTGGTCGATCTGGGTGTTCATGTTCCTGGCCTGGCCGACGAAGCGGTAGGTCCACATGCCGTCCTCGGTCAGCGGGCCGGTCATGTCGACCTCGCCCTGGATGCCGCCGAAGGTGCTGGTGCGCACGCTCGCCTCGCGATGCGGCGTGGCCTGCGGGCGCTTGCCGACGAGGTTGACGAGGCCGCCGGGCACGGTGCGGCCGTAGAGCACCGAGGCCGGGCCCTTGATCACTTCGACGCGCTCCAGCGCGTAGGGATTGATGCTCGGCATCGCGTAGTTGTTGGCGTCGCCGCCCACGCCCAGCCCGTCGAGCCAGAAGGTGGAGTAGCTGTTGAAGCCGCGGATGAAGAGCCAGTCGTAGCGCACGTCGTAGCCGTTCGACTCGGGGAACGCGCCGGGCGTGTAGCGCAGCGCCTCCGAGACGGTGTTGGCGCCCTGCGCGGCCATCTGGTCGCGGGTGATGACGTTGACCGCCTGCGGGATCTCGCGCAGCGGCGTGTCGGTCTTGGAGGCGCTGACGCTGCGCCGGGCGACGATGCCCTCGTCCGGCCCGCGCGCGCCCTCGCCCTCGACCGTCAGCGTCCGCAGCACGGTCGCGCCCTCCTCGGCCTCCGCTGAGGCCGTGTCCTGCTGGGCCAGCGCCGGCCAGGCGAACATCGCGCACAGGACCGTGGAGGCGAGCAGCCGGGCGCGGATCCCGCTGCGGCCGGGAACGGCCGCGGCCTCGGGGCGGTCCGTCGCCGCGTTTCGCGAGATGTCGGCGTTGCGCATGATCGTCCTTGCCCCCTGTCCCTGCCTGCACTAAACTTGACTGCAAATATCAACTTAACGCACTCACTAGGCCAACATGGCACGAGCGACAACCGCCGGACCTCTGCGCAACGGTCAGACAGCTCTGCGCGCCAGCAAAACTGCGCGGCGCCGCGCCGGCGGCCCCCGGCGGGCGCCCCCCCCCCCCCCCCCCCCCCCC
>JAEZXF010000237.1 GCA_023419995.1 Pseudomonadota bacterium
AATCCCGAGCAGAAGGCCGACGACGCCGAGGACGAGGAGAATCCCCGCCTGCCGGCGATCACGGCCGGCGAGGCGCTCGCGCGCAAGTCGGTGACCGCGACCCAGCACACGACCGAGCCGCCGCCGCGCTATTCCGAAGCCTCGCTCATCCGCAAGATGGAGGAGCTGGGCATCGGCCGCCCGTCGACCTATGCCGCGACGCTGAAGACGCTGGAGGACCGAGACTACGTCACGATCGACCGGCGCAGGCTGGTGCCGCAGGCCAAGGGCCGCCTCGTCACCGCCTTCCTCGAGAGCTTCTTCGAGCGCTACGTCGAGTACGACTTCACCGCCGCGCTCGAGGAGAAGCTCGACGACATCTCCGACGGCAAGCTGTCGTGGAAGGACGTGCTGCGCGATTTCTGGCGCGACTTCTCGGCCCATGTCGACGAGACCAAGGAGCTTCGCGTCACCGACGTGCTCGACGCGCTGAACGAGGAGCTCGCGCCGCTCGTCTTCCCCGCGCGCGAGGACGGCTCCAACCCGCGGCTGTGCCCGAAATGCGGCAGCGGCAACCTCTCGCTCAAGCTCGGCAAGTTCGGCGCCTTCGTCGGCTGCTCCAACTATCCCGAGTGCGGCTACACGCGCCAGCTCGGCGAGGCGGTCAACGGCAATGGCGAGGCCGCCGGCGGCGAGGCCGGCGACAAGGCGCTGGGCAAGGACCCCTACACGCAGGAGGAGATCGTCCTCAAGAGCGGCCGCTTCGGCCCCTACGTCCAGCGCGGCGACGGCAAGGAGGCGAAGCGCGCCAGCCTGCCGAAGGGCTGGAAGGTCGAGGACATCGACCACGAGAAGGCGCTGGCGCTGCTGTCGCTGCCGCGCGACGTCGGCCAGCACCCGGAGACCGGCAAGATGATCTCGGCCGGCATCGGCCGCTACGGCCCGTTCGTGCTGCACGACGGCACCTATGCCAATCTCGATTCGGTCGAGGACGTCTTCTCGATCGGCCTCAACCGCGCCGTCACCGTGATCGCCGAGAAGAAGTCCAAGTTCGCCAACGGCAAGGGGCGGGCGACGCCCGCCGCGCTCAAGGAGCTCGGCGACCACCCCGACGGTGGACCAATCACCGTGCGCGACGGCCGCTATGGCCCCTACGTCAACTGGGGTAAGGTCAACGCCACCCTGCCCAAGGGCAAGGACCCCGCGTCGGTGACGGTCGAGGAGGCGCTGGAGCTGATCGCCGCCAAGGGCGGCAAGGCAGGCACGGCACGGAAGGCGGCGGCGAAGAAGCCCGCGGCCAGGAAGGCGCCTGCGAAGAAAGCCCCGGCGAAGAAGGCTCCCGCCAAGAAGACGGCCAGCAAAAAGGAATAGCGAGACTTGGCAAGACGGATTTCCGGGGGCAACGGCGGACGCGCGTCCGAAGGCTTCCGGCCGTCGCGCGACGAGATCCTGGCATTCGTGCGGGAAAACCCCGACCAGGCGGGCAAGCGCGAGCTGGCGCGCGCCTTCAACCTGAAGGGCGCCGACCGCATCTGGCTGAAGGACCTGCTGCGCGAGCTCCAGGACGATGGTCTGCTGGAAAAGCGCGCCAAGCGCTTCGCGCGCCCCGGCACGCTGCCCCACGTCGTCGTGCTCGACATCTTCTCCCGCGACCCGGACGGGCTGCTCCTCGCCCGCCCGACCGAATGGCCGGACGAGAACGGCGCCGCGCCCGTCGTCTCGGTCCGCCCGTCGCGCAGCGACAAGGCGCGCGCGCCCGGCATGGGCGACCGAATTCTCGCCAAGGTGTTCCCGACCGGGGAGGAAGCCGGCCCCGCCTACACGGCGCGGGTGATGAAGATCTTCGAGAAGCGGCGCGAGGCGGTCCTCGGCATCTTCCGCAGGCTCCAGGACGGCTCGTTCCGCATCGAGCCGGTGGAGCGCAAGCAGCCCGAGCTGGTGGTCGAGGCCGACTTCGCCGGCGAGGCGAAGAGCGGCGACCTAGTCGAGGTCGAGCAGGTGTCCAGCGGCCGCTACGGCCTGCCGCGCGCCAAGGTCATCGCCGTCCTCGGCTCGCTGACCAGCGAGAAGGCGGTCTCGATGATCGCCATCCACGCCCACGACATCCCGCACATATTCCCGCACGAGGTGATCGCCGAGGCGGAAGCCGCACGCCCTGCCTCGATGGCCGGCCGCGAGGACTGGCGCGCGCTTCCCCTCTTCACCATCGACCCGGCCGACGCCAAGGACCATGACGACGCGGTCCATGCCGTGCCCGACCCCGACGAGGCCAACCCCGGCGGCCATGTCGTCACCGTCGCCATCGCCGACGTCGCCGCCTACGTGACCGGTGGCTCCGCGCTCGACGGCGAGGCGCTGAAGCGCGGCAACTCGGTCTACTTCCCCGACCGGGTGGTGCCGATGCTGCCGGAGCGCATCTCGAACGACCTGTGCTCGCTGCGCGAGGGCGAGGAGCGCCCTGCCCTCGCGGTGCGCATGACCTTCGCGGCGGACGGCCGCAAGCTGCGCCACTCGTTCCACCGCGTCATGATGCGCTCGGCCGGCAAGCTCGCCTATCCGCAGGCGCAGGCAGCCATCGACGGCGGGCCCGACGACAGGACCGGCCCGCTGCTCGAGCCGGTGCTGCGGCCGCTGTGGGAGGCCTATGCCGCGCTCCGGCGCGGCCGCGCGGCCCGCGAGCCGCTCGAGCTCGACCTGCCGGAGCGCAAGATCCTGCTGAAGGAGGACGGGACGGTCGACCGCGTCGTCGTCCCCGACCGCCTCGACGCGCACAAGCTGATCGAGGAGTTCATGATCCAGGCGAACGTGGCGGCCGCCGAGACGCTGGAGGCCAAGCGCCGCCCGCTCGTCTACCGCATCCACGATGCGCCGTCGCTCGCCAAGCAGGAATCGCTGCGCGAGTTCCTGGCCACGCTCGGCCTTCCGCTGGCGCGCGGCGCGCAGATGAAGCCCTCCTCGTTCAACGGCAGTTTGTCGCGGGTGAAGGGCAGCGACCACGAGATCCTCGTCAACGAGGTGGTGCTGCGCAGCCAGAGCCAGGCCGCCTACTCGCCGGACAACATCGGCCATTTCGGCCTCAACCTGCGGCGCTACGCCCACTTCACCTCGCCGATACGCCGCTATGCCGACCTGATCGTCCACCGGGCGCTGATCGGCGCGCTGGGCCTTGGAAACGATGGGCTTTCGCGCGAGCAGGAGGAACGGCTGGAGGAGATCTCGGCGCTGATCTCGGCGGCCGAGCGCCGCGCCATGGCGGCCGAGCGCGAGACCGTCGACCGACTGATCGCGGCGCACCTGTCCACCCGCCTGGAGGAGGCGTTCCAGGGCCGCATCTCGGGCGTCACCAAGTCGGGGCTGTTCGTCAAGCTTCCCCAGTACGGCGCCGACGGCTTCATACCGGTGTCATTGTTGGGCGACGATTACTATATCTACGACGAATCCGCGCATGCGCTGTTCGGCGAACGGTCCGGCAAGGGCTACCAGCTTGCCGACGAGGTGGAGGTCCGCCTCGTCGAGGTCGCACCGATGGCCGGCGCCATGCGCTTCGAGATGCTGAGCGAGCCAAAGCCCCTGCCCGGCTCGAAGCAGTCGTTCCACAAGGCGCGCCGTGGCAGGGCGCGCGCACAACGGCCGCTGCCCCGCGGCCGCTCCCGGAGGCGATGATGGAAGAAGAGGTTTACGGCCAGAAGGCCGCCAACGACCGTTCGCTGGCGCAGGCGCTGGCGCGCGGCTTCATGGGCAAGTGCCCGCACTGCGGCCAGGGCCGGCTTTTCGGCCGGTTCCTGAAGGTGGCCGATTCGTGCGACGTCTGCGGCGAGGAATACCACCACCACCGCGCCGACGACCTGCCGGCCTATCTCGTCATCGTCGTCGTCGGCCATATCGTGGTCGGCGCGTTCATGGGCATGGAGACCATATTCGCGCTCAGCACCTGGCAGCACCTGGCGATCTGGGTGCCGATCACGCTCGCCCTGACCATCGGCCTGCTCCAGCCCACCAAGGGCGCCGTCGTCGGCCTGCAATGGGCCTTGAGGATGCACGGATTTTCGGGCAAGCCTGACGCGCTCGAAACGCACCCGGAACTGTGAGGCAGGCATGACAGGCGACAAGACCGGCATGGCCGGCATGACGCGGGCGGAAGTCGACCGCATGGAGAACAAGGACTTCGCGCTCGGACACGGGCCCAAGCGCCCGCGCGACGCCGCGACGCTGATCCTGCTCGACCGCAAGGGCGGCGACGTGCGCGTGCTCATGGGCCGGCGCCACATGCGCCACGCCTTCATGCCGGGCAAGTTCGTGTTTCCGGGCGGCCGCACCGATCCGGCCGACAGCCGCATCCCCGTCGCCGCCGGGCTGCACCCCGCCGTCGAATCGAAGCTCGCCGCCGGTCGCACCACCGCGGCCCGCGCCCGCGCCATCGCGCTTTCGGCCGTGCGCGAGACCTACGAGGAGGCCGGGCTGCTGATCGGCCGGCCGGGCACCTTCGCCACCGGCAAGGCCGACTGGCTCGGCTTCGTCGAGCACGGCGTCGCGCCGTCGCTCGAGGGGCTGCGCTTCGTCGCCCGCGCCATCACCCCGCCCGGACGCGTCCGCCGTTTCGACACGCGCTTCCTCGCCGCGTTCCGCGACGACGTCGCCGTCGAGCTGGCCGAGGGCGGCCCGACGGACGAGCTGGAGGAGATCGTGTGGCTGCCGCTGCAGAAGGCGAGCGAGGCCGACATCCCCGCCATCACGCGCACCGTGCTCGGGGACCTGCAGGCGCGCCTGCGCGACGATGCCGAGCTGTCGCCGAACGCGCCCGTGCCGTTCTACTACATGCGGCACAACCGGTTCTGCCGCGACATTCTCTGACCCTCCCTCCAGCGCGCGGGTGACACAGATGGCGAAGCCGCCGTCGGTTTCCGATCACGCAGCCGGCAGCGATGCCGGCGTGCGCTGGCTGGCGATCTCCGCGGCGATCGCCTCGATCAGCGTCGTCGGGATGGCGATCGGCCTCGGCGTGCCGCTGCTGTCGGTGATCCTCGAATCGCGGGGCTACTCGGCGACGATGATCGGCGCGAACACGGCCGTCGCCGGCATCGCCTCCATCGTCGCCGCCCCGTTCGCCACGCCGCTCGCCGCGCGCTTCGGCGTGGTCCGGCTGATGCTGGCGATGATCGTCGCCGGCGGCTTCGCCTTCGTCGGCTTCTACTTCGCGCCCAGCTTCTGGATGTGGTTCCCGCTGCGCGCGGTGCTGCATTTCGCGCTGACGGTGCTGTTCATCCTGTCCGAGTTCTGGATCTCGACCTCGGCCCCGCCGCACCGGCGCGGCCTGGTCCTCGGCCTCTACGCGACGGTGCTCTCGCTCGGCTTCGCCTTCGGGCCGTGGCTTTTCGCCCAGATCGGCTCGGCCGGCTTCGCGCCGTTCGGCATCACCTTCGCGCTGATCGCGCTCGCCGCGATCCCGGTGTCGCTCGCCTGGCGCGAGAGCCCCGACATCGCCGGGTCGGACCACGGCGGCAGCGGCGGCGGCTTCGCGCGCTACATCTGGATGGTGCCGACGGCGACCGCGGCCGTCCTCGTCTTCGGCGCCGTGGAAACCGGCGGCTTCGCGCTCTTCCCGGTCTACGGCGCGCGCATCGGCTATACCGAGGCGGATGCCGCGCTTCTCCTCACCGCCGTCGGCCTCGGCAACGTGCTGCTCCAGATCCCGCTCGGCATCGTCAGCGACCGGATGCGCGACCGCCGCATCCTCCTCGCGCTGTGCGCCTTCGTCGGGCTGCTCGGCGTCATGGCCCTGCCGGTCTTCGCGGGGAACTGGCACATGAGCGCGGCGATCCTGTTCGTGTGGGGCGGCGTGGTCGCCGGCCTCTACACGGTCGGCCTCGCCCATCTCGGCTCCAAGCTCTCGGGGCGCGACCTCGCCTCCGCCAACGCCGCCTTCGTGCTGTGCTACGGCATCGGCATGCTCGTCGGCCCGCAGGCGATCGGCATCGGCATGGACATGGCCGGCCCCGACGGCTTTGCCTGGACGCTGGCGCTGTTCTTCGCCGCCTATCTCGTGCTCGCCGCGCTGCGCCTGTTCCGCACGCCGCGCCGGCGCTGAAGCGCCCCCGCCCCGCGCCGGCACGTTGACGGCCTGCCGTCACGCGCTATCTTCCTGCCGGTTGAATGACGAGGACACCGTCATGGAAGTGAACGAACTGCATCGCGGACGCATGATCGACCACATCCAGCTGGTGGTGATGGACATCGAGGCCAGCCGGCGCTTCTACGAGGCGACGCTCGCGGCGCTGGGCATCCCGCTCGGCGGCACGGCGGAGGACTATTTCTGGGCCGACGAGCTGTTCGTCTCGACGGCGAGCAGCCAGGCCGCGCAGGGACGGCTGACAGGCCGCGTGCACCTCGCCTTCCAGGCGAAGGACAGGGCCGCGGTCGAGGCATTCTACGAGGCCGGGCTCGCCAGCGGCGGAACCGACAACGGCGTGCCGGGCGAGAGGCCCTACCACCCCGGCTACTATGCCGCCTTCCTCCTCGACCCCGACGGCAACAATATCGAGGCCGTCTACCACGGAGAGGCCACGCGCAGCGCGGATTCCATCACGGTCACGCTCTGAGGGAACGCCGCCCTACACGAACGGGCTTGACTTTCCGCGATCCTTCTTTATGTCTCCGCGCGAGATTTCCGCAGCCGGGCTCGCCGCCCGAACCTATGCGGCGACCGATCCTCAAGAATAGCGGACACGAAAATGGCCAAGGCTACGACCATCAAGATCAAGCTTCTGTCCACCGCGGACACCGGCTTCTTCTACGTCACCAAGAAGAACAGCCGCACCATGACCGACAAGATGACCAAGCGGAAGTACGACCCCGTCGCCCGCAAGCACGTCGAATTCAAGTAAACGAATATCAAGTAATCTTCGGTTTCCGCCTGCCGGACAAACGAAACGCCGCCCTTTCGGGCGGCGTTTTGTCTTTCAGTCGCGGCAAGCGTCGGCTCCGACGAGCCGGCCGCGGGAATTAGGGGGCCGGTCGGCAATCTGGCAGC
>JAEZXF010000266.1 GCA_023419995.1 Pseudomonadota bacterium
GCCGTGGGTCGGGCAGGGGCCACTCAGGCCGCGCCCCGCCGAACCTCACCCCTCGCGATAATAGTAGCTGTAGCCGTTAAGCGCCGGCGCGCCGCCGAGATGGGCGTAGAGCACGCGCGAGCCTTCCGGGAAGAAGCCTTTCCGCGTCAGGTCGATCATGCCCTGCATCGACTTGCCCTCGTAGACCGGGTCGGTGATCATCGCCTCGGTGCGGGCGGCGAGCCGGATCGCCTCGTTGGTCTCCTCCGAGGGCACGCCGTAGGCCGGATAGGCATAGTCGGGGTTGATGACGATCTCGTCCTCGCGCACCCTGCGGCCCAGCCCGACCAGCTCGGCCGTGTTGTCGACGATGCTCCTGACCTGCGCCCGCGTCTGGTCGAGCGTGCCGGAGGCGTCGATGCCGATGACGCGGTCGGCGCGATCCTGCGCCGCGAAGCCGACGATCATGCCGCCCTGCGTCGAGCCGGTGACGACGCAGACGACGACGTAGTCGAACCTGAAGCCGAGCTCGGCCTCCTGCCGGGCCACCTCCTCGGCGAAGCCGACATAGCCGAGCGCGCCGAACTTGTGCACCGAGGCGCCGGCCGGGATCGGGTAGGGCTTGCCGCCGGCATCCCTGACCGACTGGATCGCGTCCTCCCAGCTCTTGCGGATGCCGATGTCGAAGCCGTCGTCGACGAGGCGCGAGTCGGCGCCCATCAGGCGGGTCATCAGGATGTTGCCGACGCGGTCGTAGACGGCGTCGTAGTGCGGCACCCACTTCTCCTGGATGACGACGCACTTCATGCCGATCTTGGCGGCGGTGGCCGCGACCATGCGGGTGTGGTTGGACTGGACGCCGCCGATCGAGACCAGCGTGTCGGCGCCCGAGGCGATGGCGTCCGGCACGATGTATTCGAGCTTCCTGAGCTTGTTGCCGCCCATGGCGAGGCCGGAATTGCAGTCGTCGCGCTTGGCCCAGATCTCGACCTTGCCGCCGAGCGCTTCGGTCAGGCGCGGCAGGTGCTCGATCGGCGTCGGGCCGAAGGTGAGCGGGTAGCGTTCGAATTTCTCGAGCAGCGATTTCGTCTGCGGCATCGGCCTGTCTCCCATGGCGTTCGATGGCGAAACCATAGGCCAAGGCGGATGAAAGGTGCTCTCTAATTCAGTCTCTCTTTTTATACGGAGAAGTGTGATAGGCTGGGATGTCGATTTTTTCTCCCGTAAAGACTTACGATGACGAAAGATTCTTCCGCACAGCCGCTCGACCGCATCGACGTCCGGATCCTGCGCGCCCTGCAGACGGAAGGACGGCTGACCAACGCCGAGCTGGCGGCGCGGGTCAACGTCAGCCCGGCCACCTGCCATCGCCGCACGCAGCGCCTGTTCGAGGATGGCTATATCACGGGCGTCAGGGCGCAGATCGCGCCGGGCGCGGTCGGCCTCGGGGCGCTGGTCATGGTCGGGGTGGTGCTCGACCGCTCGACGCCGGAAAGCTTCGGCGAGTTCGAGGGCGCGGTGGGAGAGATGAAGGAGGTGCTGGACTGCAACCTCGTCGCCGGCGACTTCGACTACCTGCTCAAGGTGCGCGTCCGCGACATGGCCGACTTCAACCGGCTGCACACGCGGCAGCTGATCGCCCTGCCCGGCGTGCGCCAGATCCGCACCTTCTTCGTCATCAAGGAGGTGAAGGACAACGAGCCGCTGGCCTTCTGAGGAGCAAGCCCGGCAGGTGCAGGCGCGTGCGGCCTCAGCTGGCGCCGCGCACCGCCTCGCTCCAGCGCGGGTCGGCATGCGCGTCCCAGTAGCGGCGGGTGAGGTCGAGCGTCACCGGGCCGGGCACGCCCGCCCCCACCGGCCGGCCGTCGATGCGGGTGACGGGCATGATGCCGCCGGCCGTGCTGGTGACGAAGACCTCGTCGGCCCGCCGCAGCTCGTCGGCCGCCACCTTCCGCTCCTCGACCGGATGGCCGGCCTCGCGCGCGAGCGCGATCGCCGTCAGCCGCGTGATGCCCTCGAGCACGCCGTTGTCGGGCGTCGCCAGCCGGCCGCCCTTCACGGCGAAGACGTTGAAGCCCGGCCCCTCGGTGACGTTGCCCTCGCCGTCGACCAGCACGGCCGAGCCGTCGCCATGCGCGTAGGCGTCGAAGATGCCGCGCGTCAGATCATGCCAGTGGTAGTTCTTGACCGTCGGGTCGACCGACGCCGCCGGAATGCGCACCACGTCGCTGATGCGCAGCGCGATGCCGGTCTCCTGCGCTTCAGGGTCGGATATCCACACGAAGGGGATGGCGAAGGCGTAGAAGGCGTTGCGGCACAGGCGCGGATCGCGCGAGCCGGGCTGCGGCCGGCCGCGGGTGCAGATCATCTCGACATAGGCGTCGTCGAGCCCGGCGAGCGCGACGCAGCGGTGGAGGACGGCGCGCAGCTCGGCCTCGCCCACCGGCAGCGTCATGTGCAGCCTGTCGACGCCGCGCCGGAAGCGGGCGACGTGGTCGTCGAGGCGGAAGAAGCGCCCGCCGCGGACATGGACGACGTCGTAGGTGGCGTCGGAGCGCAGGAAGCCCCAGTCGGTGATCGGCACCCGCGCCTCGGCGATCGGCACGTAGGCGCCCTCGACCCAGGCCGCGCCCGCGGAGAAATCCGGCTTCCCGGTCATCGGCTTTCCCTTTCCTCTTTCGGGCCGGCCGCCGGCCGCTCCTTCATCCCCAGCGCCCGCTCGACGAAGGCCTGCACCCGCGCGGCGTAGCCGTCGGCGGTGATGCCCCGGCGCCGCCACTTGGCGCGCTTGACGTACCAGTCCTGCAGCAGCGGCTTGACGAGCGCGGCGGCGAAGCCGGGATCCTCGACGGCGAACGCGCCCTGCCGCGCCCCGCGCTCGATGGCGTCGCGGAAGATCGCCTCCGTCGCCTCCTCGCTTTCCACCGCCGCCTTGCGCCCGGCCGGCGGGAACGACTTCGCCTCGAGGAAGGCGAAGACGAACCAGGGCAGCATCACCTCGGTCAGCGCCACGTGGGTCTCGATCAGCCAGCGCAGGTGGCGTGCCGGATCGGCCGAGGCCTCGGCGGGGGCGCTCTCGAGGGCGCTCACCGTGGTCGACGCGACCTGGCCGAGGATCATCAGCAGCAGCGTGTCCTTGCTGTCGAAATAGGAATAGAGGCCGCCCATGCTGACGCCCGATTCCGCCGAGATCTCGCGCAGCGAGGTGGCGTGGAACCCCTGCCGGTTGGAGAGCGTCAGCGTGGTCTTGACGATCAGCGCCAGCTTGGCGACCGCGATGTGCGGCTTCTGCACGCGGATCGTGCCGCGGTGCCGCTCCAGGATGGAACGGCACAGGCCCTCCGTCGAGAAATCGCCGCGGTCCCTGAGCATCGCCTGTATCCTCACCCGGCCCGTCCCCGTCCTCGTGCCCCGTTTCGCCGCTCTCGCTTCCCGCCGCCCGGCGGGCCGATCGTCTAACGGCCGATCGTCTGGCCGGCGCGGGCGCCGCCCCCCGCCTGCCAGCCGGTATTCGCCAAGGCCGAGCCGCCCGTCCC
>JAEZXF010000340.1 GCA_023419995.1 Pseudomonadota bacterium
GGTGGAGGCCGGCCCCATGCTGGGCGGCGAGCTCCTGACCGGCATGACCGTCGACGGCGCCATCAACGGCCGCGGCGAGGACACCGTCGGCGGCGTCCTGACCGACCTGCTTCAGCTGTGCCGCGACATGAGCGGCTTCGTCGCCAAGCTCAACGACTGGCGGCTGATCCAGTACGTCGCCTACGATCCCGAGATCATGAAGATCGCCATTCCGCAGCTCGTCTTCGGGGCCGGCGTCACCGTCTACCTGCAGACCTTCGCCGAGGAGGTGGTGCACGACCGCGGCAGGATCACCGCGCTGATGGTGCGAAACAAGGGCGGGCGGCAGCTCCTGACGGCGCGCGCCTTCGTCGATGCCTCCGGCGACGGCGACCTGTGCGCCATGGCCGGCGCCGAGATGCTGAGCGTCGGCCCCGACGAGAAGCCGCAGCCGATGTCGATGATGTTCCGCATGGCCAACGTCGATTCGGGCGCGCTGCTCTCCTACGTGCGCGAGCATCCAGAGTGCGTGGCCGTCGGCGAGAGCGACGCGATCCGCGGCGGCCGTACCGACCGCGAGATCACCGAGGAGATCTACCGGCAGGGCCAGCCCTGCGTGTTCTTCAAGGGCGACGGGCCGCTTCTCGGCGGCGCGATCGACCGCAAGGAGATGTTCCCCACCGCGCTGGTGATGATCCAGCCGACCTCGGACACGCGGCGCGAGGTGTGCGTCAACGCCACGCGCATCGCGCTCGACGAGCCGACCCGGCCCGACAACATGGCGACCGCGCTGCGGGTGCTGTCGGCGCAGGTGTTCCAGTGCGCCGAGTTCCTGCGCAACTCGGTGCCGGGCTTCGGTGCGGCGAGCATCTCGGGCATGTCGCCGCGCATCGGCATCCGCGAGACGCGGCGCGTCGTCGGCGACTACATCCTCACCGAGGAGGACGTGCTGCAGGCGAGGAAGCGCAGCGACGGCGTCGCCAAGGGCTGTCACCACGTCGACATCCACCAGGACGGCACCGGCCAGATCCGCATTCCGGTCGCCGATGGCGGCTCCTACGACATCCCGCTCGGCAGCCTCCTGCCCAGGGGCATCGAGAACGTGGTGATCGCCGGCCGCTGCCTGTCGGCGAGCCGCGAGGCGCAGGGCTCGGCGCGGGTCATGGGAAGCTGCATGGCCATGGGACAGGCGGCCGGCAGCCTGACCGCGATGGCGGTCACCCAGAGCAACCACACGCGGCTGCGCGACATCCCGGTGGCACGGCTGCGCCAGACCCTGAAGGACCAGGGCGCCATCCTCGACGGCACCCGCTGATGCGGGCAGGCCCGCGAGGCATCGGGGCGGCGTCAGCCGCCGTTGGCCGCCGCTTCCGACGCGGAGAGCAGGGCGCAGACCTGCTGCTGCGTGCCGCGGTTGTGCGCCTTCAGCCGCTGGCTCAGCAGCTCGAGGTCGCCGGCGCGCAGCGCGTCCATCATCGCCGCGTGCTCGTCGCGCGACTGGTTCTGCCGCCGCTCGGAATTGAGCGCCGTCCGCTGGTAGCGCTCGGACAGGTCGAACAGCGTGGTGATCGTGCGCAGGAGGTGGCGGTTGCCGCAGTCGCGATAGAAGGCGAGGTGGAAGGCGCGGTTCTCATGCATGTAGCGCTCGATGTCGGCCTCGGAATCCTGCGCCGCGAGGCGCTTGTGGATGTCCTCCAGCTCCTTCATCCCGCTCGTCGTCAGGTGCGGCCAGCTCGCGCGCAGCGCCATCTCCTCGAGGCTCTCGCGCAGCGAGTAGAGCTCGACGAGGTCGTCGATCGAATGGGCGGTGACGACGGCGCTGCGGTGCGGGCTCAGCAGCACGAAGCCGCGCTCAGCCAGCCTCTCGATCGCCTGCCGGACGGGATGCCGGCTGACGTCGAGCTGTTCCGCCAGCCGCACCTGGTCGAGGCGCTCGCCCGCCGCGAGCTCGCCGGCGAGGATCATCCGCTGGATCTCGGAGGTGGCGTAGTCCGCCGTGCTCTTGAACCGAACTGCCCGTGCCACGCTGGAACCTCCGCCCCCGGCAATGAAAGCCGGTCATCCGCCATTATGGATCCAAAAACCCTAGGCGCGGAACCGGCACTTGTCCAGAAGCGGCCCGATCTTGTCCAGAGAAGGCCGGTCCTCGTCGGGAAGAGGCCGAGTGCGAGGTGGTGGAGGCAGATCACCATCCGGAGGAGGGCGGCCGCGCGACGGCAGTTGACCTCCATCCGGTTTCCTGATTGGATCCATAGCAATGGATCCAATTTTATCACCGATCCAATCGTAAGGGAGGAAAGAGCATGAACTTCGTGAAACAAAGCGTGTTCGCGGCGGGAGTGGCGCTTTGCATGGGCGCCGTATTCCCGGCCAGCGCGCAGACGACGGTCACCGTCCTGTCGCACAAGGTGCACGAGAACGTGTCGCGCGGCCTGACCGCCGGCACGACCGGCGGTGACATCGCCGGCGAGTGGGCCGGCGCGAACAACGCGACGCTGAACTGGGTGACCGGCAACATCGACCCGATCCACGACCGCCTCGGCCGCGAGCTGTCGCTGGGCGAGAGCTCGGTCGACCTGGCCTTCGTCATCAACAAGTTCCACACGCCGCGCATCGCCGCGCTGCTGGAGCCGCTGGACGACCGCATCGCCGCCGACCCGATCGAGATCATCGATTCCATCCCCGCGCCGCTGAAGAAGGCGCTGACGCATGACGGCAAGCTGACGGCCATCCCCTTCCGCCATGCCACGACCGGCCTGCACTGGAACAAGACGCTGTTCGCCGAGCAGGGCCTGGACCGCGCCCCGCAGACGCTGGACGAGCTGCTCGAATACGCCCGCAAGATGAGCTACACCCGCTCCGACGGCACCCGCGTCTCCGGCATCGTCATGAACTCGGGCGACGAGCACGTCGCCGTCCTCACGCTGCTGTCGGCATTCGGCGCGCGCCTGTTCGACGACGAGGGCAAGGTCACCGCCAACAGCCCCGAGATGATCAAGGGCCTGTCGACCATGGCCGAGCTCTACAAGGAAGGCGTGCTGGCCCAGAACTACGCGACGATGACCATCGACGACGTCATCACCGCGGTCCAGAACGGCCAGGCCGCCATGGCCATCGACCCGTTCGCCCGCTACGCCGTCTACAACAACCCCGAGAGCTCCAAGTTCCCCGGCCAGATCGACGTCGTCGTCACGCCGTCGGCGGTGAACCCCGAGGGCACGGCGATCACCGAGATCTGGTCGATGGCCATTCCGCGCAACGCCAGGAACAAGGATCTGGCCTATTCGCTGATGCGGGCGCTTTCCGGCAAGGAGGCCACCATCCGCATCGCGCTCAACGGCAACGGCCCGGTGGACCCCACCGCCTATTCCGACGCGCGCCTGCAGCAGAAGCTGCCCTACACGAAGGCGGAATCCGAGGCGCTGAAGATCGCGCAGGTCATCCCGTCCTCGTTCGACCGCTCGGTCGAGGTGGCGGCGATCTTCCGCGAGGAGTCGCAGGCTGCCGTGC
>JAEZXF010000349.1 GCA_023419995.1 Pseudomonadota bacterium
GCATAGTTCAAGTAGAGCAGTTCAAATATATCGCTATGCGATACGATAATAAGGAACCGCCATGGGAGATCTGTCGCAGCAGGCAGTGAATGGGAGCGAGGCGCCGGCGTTGCTGAGCGTTTCCGGCATCTCCTACGATTATTCCGGCATGAATGCCGTTACCGACTGCTCGCTGAGCATCGCCGCCGGCGGCATCACCGCGCTGATCGGCGGCAACGGCGCGGGCAAGACCACCAGCGTCAAGATGATCGCCGGCGCGCTGCGGCCGCGGTCCGGCTCGATCACGTTCGACGGCGTTGACATCACCGCAAGTCCCGCCCACGAGACGGTAGAGCTGGGGCTGGCGCTGGTGCCGGAAGGGCGGCTCGTCTTCCAGCATCTGACCGTTCTCGAGAACCTCCTGGTGAGCGGCCACGTCCGCCGCGCGCATGCCAGCCTCCAGTCCAATCTGGAGCGGGTGTTCGACCTCTTTCCCCGCCTCGGCGAGCGGCGCTCCCAGAACGCCGGCTCCCTTTCCGGCGGCGAGCAGCAGATGCTGGCGATCGGCCGCGGGCTGATGACCAATCCGCGCCTGCTGATCCTCGACGAGCCGTCGCTCGGCTTGAGCCCCATTCTCGTGTCGTCGATCTTCTCGCTCGTGCGCAAGCTGAACGAGGAGAGCATCAGCGTGCTGCTGGTCGAGCAGAACGTGCACCAGACGCTGGCGATCGCGGATTACGGCTACGTCCTCGAGAAGGGCAGGGTGGTTCAGCACGGCGAGGGGAAGAGCCTCCTCGTCGATCCGAAGGTGAAGGAAGCGTATCTCGGCTTCGCATAGGCGCGGGCCGGGTCAGACAATGGGAGACGGAGCATGGACAGACGCAGTTTCTTGAAGACGAGCGCGGCGCTGGCGGTTGCCGGCGCAATGCCTTCGGTGGCGCGGGCGCAGGAAGGCACCATCACGTTCGGCGGCTCGGTTCCGATGACCGGCGTGGCCGCCGAAACCGGCCTCAACGTCCTCTACGGCTACCGCTGCGCGGTGAAGTACATCAACGAGGAGATGGGCGGCGTCGAGATCGGCGGGCAGAAGTACAAGCTCGACCTGAGCCTGTTCGACGACGCCTCGGACCCGGCGCGGGCCACCACGCTGATCCAGCGCCAGGTCGACGAGGGCATCGGCTTCTTCCTCGGCTCGTTCGGCTCCAACATCGTGCTGCCGACCTGCGCCATCACCGAGGGCGCGGGCCGCATCATGGTCCAGGCCGGCGGCGGCTCCGACCTGATCTTCACGCAGGGGCGCAAGCGCGTGTTCGGCATCTTCCCGCGCGCCTCGCTGCAGTTCGTCTCGTCGGTCAACATGTTCAAGGCGCTCGAGCCGAAGGTCGGCAAGATCTCGATCATGTACACCAACGACGCTTTCTCCGAGTTCCAGGCGGCCGGCGCGCGCAAGACCATCGAGGAAGCCGGCATCGAGGTCCTCGACTACATCGCGCTGCCCGCGCAGGTCAGCGACGTGTCGAACGTCCTCACCACCATCCGCCAGAACACGCCGGACATCCTCGTCTGCACCACGCATGACGAGACCTCGACCCTCATCACCCGGCAGATGGTGGCGACCAACACCAACGTCCCGATGCTCTACCAGACGCTCGGGCCGCAGACGGCCGGCTACCGCGACGCGCTCGGCAACTATGCCAACGGCGTCGTCACCCAGGCCTACTGGTCGGAGCGCGCCACGTTCGAGTGCGAGTATTTCGGCTCGGCGGCCAAGTTCGCGGAGTACTACGCCGCCAACTTCGACCGCACGCTGACCTACCACATGGCGAGCGGCGCTGTCTGCATCCTCGCCTACGTCCAGGCGGCCAAGATCGCCGGCTCGCTCGACGTCGACGCGGTTCGCGACGCGCTCTCGGGGCTCGACTACAACTGCTTCTACGGCCATCTGCGTTTCACGCCGGAAGGTGACGGCGATCCGGCGCTGCTAGGCCCGCTTCTCGTCCAGCGTCAGGCCGGCGAGATCGAGGTCATCGCGCCGGCCGACGTCGCCTCCGCGAAGCCGATCTATCCTGCTCCCTCCTGGCAGGACCGCGCCTGACCGCGCAAACCGCCTGCCCCGGCCGCCGCGACGGTGCGGCCGGGGCGGGGGACTTCCCATACCTTGACGACCAGCAGCAGAGAGACGTCCCATGCCATCGCTCCCCGTACTGGAACTTGGTCCCGATCCGCGGGAGCGCGGCCGCATTCACGGCGAGACGCTGGCCGCGGCCGTCCGTGACAACATCGAGACCTATCTCGCCCGCTTCGAGGTCGCCGGCGCCTCGCGCAGCTCCGTCCTGAAGCAGAGCGAGGAATGGCTCGCCTTCATGCGTGGCGACAATGCCGAATATGCCGAGGAGATGGCGGCGATCGCCGCCTCGGCGGGGGTGTCGGAAACCGAGATCGCCATGCTCAACGCGCGTTTCGAGATCACCTACCTCGCCTTCGGCTCCGAGGCGCGCAACGCCAACAGAAAGCTGGAGCAGGAGGGCTGCACCTCCTTCGGGCTGATGCCGGAGGCGACCGCCTCGGGCAAGACCCTGCTGTGCCAGAACTGGGACTGGCTGGAGAAGGTCCACGGCCGCACCTATGTCCAGCGCATCCGCCGCTCATCGACTCCGGGCGAGGGCAAGCCGGACATGATCGGCTTCAGCGAGGCCGGCATCGTCGGCTCCAAGATGGGCGTCAACGCCGCCGGCATCGGCCTGTGCGTCAACGGGCTGGTGACGCCGATGGACGGCACGACCGGCCTGCGCAAGCCGTTCCATGTCCGCTGCCGCGAGATACTCGACGCCTGGCGCTACGACCAGGCGCTGACGCCGGTGGTGCAGACCGACCGCACCGCCTCGAGCAATTTCCTGATCGGCCATGCCGACGGCGAGATCATCGACATCGAGGCGACGCCGGAGTTCTGCTCCTACATCTATCCGGTCGACGGCCTCGTCGTTCATGCCAACCATCTGGTGAAAGAGACCCGCACCACCTCGCAGATGGAGCGCATCTCGGCCAACACCCTCTACCGCGGGCCGCGGCTCGACCGCATCCTGCGCAAGGACCTGGGCAGGCTCGACAAGGCGAAGATCGTCGCGGCACTTCAGGACGACTTCTCGACGCCGGCCGCGATCTGTCGCCTCGCCGACCTTTCGCTGCCGCCGGAGAAGCGGGTGATAACCGTGGCCGGCGTCATCGTCGACCTCAACGACCGCGTCCTGCACGTCAGCGACGGCCCGCCCAGCGAGGCCCCCTTCGTCGCATATCCGCTCTATCCCGAACGGCCGGGCTCCGGCGCCGTATAGGAGGAACTGTCCATGGACGACATGACACCGATCGAGTGGCCGAACGGCGCGCGCTGTGCCGTGATGCTGACCTTCGACTTCGACGCCGAGACGCTGTGGCTCTCGCGCGATCCCGACAATGCGCGCCGGCCGGGCGTGCTGTCGCAGGGCGTCTATGGCGGCAAGACCGGCGTGCCGAAGATCCTCGAGCTGCTGCGCGAGGAGGAGCTGAAGGCGACGTTCTTCATTCCCGGCTGGACCGCGGAAAAATACGTCGACCGCGTCGAGGCGATCGCCGCCGGCGGCCACGAGATCGGCCATCACGGCTACCTGCACGAATGGATCGATCCCGACTTCCCCGAGAAGGAGAAGGAGGCGCTGGAGAAGGGGCTGGAATCGCTGCGCAAGACCGTCGGCGTCAGGCCGGTCGGCTATCGCTCGCCCGCCGGCGAGACGTCGCAGAACATGATCGGTCTGCTGAAGGAATACGGCTTCCTCTACGACAGCTCGCTGATGGATCAGGTCAGCCCCTACCGGCACGTGCTGCCGGACGGCTCCGAGGGCCCGGTCGAGCTTCCGTGGCACTGGAGCCTCGACGACGCGCCCTACGCGCTGTTCGCGATCAAGTCGCCGCGCCCGATCTTCACCAACGAGCACATCCTGAGCATCTGGAAAGAGGAGTTCAGGGAGATCTACCGCTGGGGCGGCCTCGTCAACATCGTCACCCATCCGCAGATCATCGGCCGGCCGTCGCGCCTGGCGATGCTGCGGGAGTTCATCGCCTTCGTGCGCCGCTATCCCGACGTCTGGTTCGCCACCGGGCAGGACGTGGCGAATGCGTGGGCGGCCAAGGCCCCAACCAAAGCCAAGACGCCGTAGGGGATCGAAGGCCATGCTGTTCCTGCAAACGACACTGAACGGTCTGGTTCTGGGCGGCATCTACTCGCTCGCCGCGGTGGGGTTCTCGCTGGTGTTCGGCGTGCTCGGCATCGTCAACCTGACCCACGGGATATTCGTCATCGCGGGCGCCTACGCGGCGATGGTCCTCTATGCCAAGCTGGGGCTGGACCCGCTGCTCGCCATGCTGCCGATCGGGGCGGCGCTGTTCGCGGTCGGCTACGCCTATCAGCGCACCGTCATCCAGTGGGCCATCTCGCGCGCCTCGCTGGTGGCGTCGCTGGTCGTCACCTTCGGCGTGGCCATGATCGGCCGCAACCTGCTGCAGCTCGTCTTCGGGCCGGATACGCATACGATCACGCCGTCCTACAGCTTCTCCAGCGTGACCTTCGGGCCGTTGCAGATCGACGTCGTGCGCCTCGTCGCCCTGGGGGCGAGCCTCGTCCTCCTGATCGCGCTCGCGCTCGTCCTGTCGCGGACGCATTTCGGCCGCGCCATCCGTGCCACCGCGCAGCAGCCGCTGGCGGCGCAGCTCTCCGGCCTCAACGTCCGCAACCTGCACGGCCTGACGTTCGGCCTCGGCGCCGCGCTCGCCGGCGCATCGGGCGCCATCATCGGCATCATCCAGCCGTTCAGTTCGGCGAGCGAGGTCGCCTGGACGCTCAACGCCTTCATCGTCGTGGTGCTGGGCGGCATCGGCAGCCCGGCCGGCGCGCTGGTCGGCGGCCTGCTTCTCGGCCTGATCAACGCCTACACCGCCCAGTATATCGGACCCTCGCTCACCCAGGCGGCGATGTTCCTGGTTCTGGTGGTCATGCTGATGGTGCGTCCCAACGGCCTGCTCGGCAACGCCTTCGGAGAAAGCCGATGAACCGCTCCCTCGCTCTGCTTCTCGGCCTTGCCGCGGTGATCGTCATCGCCGTCCTGCCGATCTGGATGGGGCCGTTCTACACCCGCGTCGCCCAGCTCTTCTTCTTCTCGGCCGGCCTCGCCATCGCCTGGAACATCCTCGGCGGCTTCTCCGGCTACTGGAGCTTCGGCCACACGGTCTTCATCGGCATGGGCGCCTTCGCCGCCGCCCATCTCGTCGGCCAGATCGGGCCGGTGGGCTCCGGCCCGTGGTCGATGATCGTGCCCGTGGTGTTCGCGGGGCTGCTGTGCGGGCTGTTCGCGCTGGTCATCGCCTATCCGATCCTGCGCCTGCGCGGCATCTACTTCGCCATCGCCATGCTCGGCGTCGGCCAGGTAGTCGGCGAGCTGGTCAACAACATACGCTGGTTCCAGGGCGGCGTCGGCGTGTTCCTCGCCGCGCCCGTGCCCGCCGGCATGCCGCCGGAGGACTTCTTCTACTACATCTTCGCCGCGCTGCTGATCGTCTGCTTCGTCGTCTCGGTGCTGGTGCGCAACTCGCGCTTCGGCTATGCGCTGCTCGCCGTGCGCGAGGACGAGGACACGGCGATGATGCTCGGCGTCGCCACGGAGCGCTACAAGATCGCCGCCTTCGTCCTGTCGGCGACGCTGGTCGGAACGCTCGGCGCGGTCTACGGCTACAGCGTCGGCTACTTCACGACCTACACCGTCTTCCGCCTCGACTTCAGCCTCAACATGATCGTGTTCTGCCTGATCGGCGGCATCGGCACCCTGTTCGGGCCGGTCATCGGCACCGCCATCATGCTGTTCCTGACGCAGGTGCTCCTGTCGCGCTTCCTCGACATCCACCTGCTGATCACCGGCGCGCTCGTGGTGGCCATCATCCTGCTCGTGCCGGGCGGCATACTGGGCGCGCTGAAGCAGAGGCTGGTCCGCCGCGCGCCGGACGCGAAGAGCGTGGAGGCCTGACGATGAGCGAGATCATCCTTTCCGGCCGCGGCGTGATCAAGCGCTTCTCCGGCCTGACGGCCACCGAGAACGTCGATTTCGACATTCCGGCGGGCTCGATCTACGGCCTGATCGGCCCCAACGGCGCCGGCAAGTCGACGCTGTTCAACCTCATCACCGGCTATTACGGGCTGAGCGGCGGCGAGATCCGCTTCAAGGGCCAGTCGCTCGCCGGCATCCCGACCTATCGCCGCAACCAGATGGGCATCGCCCGCGCGTTCCAGATATCGAAGCCGTTCCCGGCCCTCACCGTGCGCGAGAACATCCGCGTCGGCGCGATGTTCGGCCGGCCGGAGAAGGTGGACCACGAGAAGGTCGTCGACGATGCGCTGGCCATCACCGGCATCGCCGACATCGCCGACCGCACCGCCGAGGGGCTGACCGTCGGCACGCTGCGCAAGCTGGAGATCGCCCGCGCCATCGCGACGCGGCCGAGCCTGCTCCTCGCCGACGAGCCGTGCGCCGGCCTCAACCCGACCGAGACGCAGGAGATGGTCAACTGCCTGCGCAACGTCCGCGACAAGGGCATCACCGTCTGGCTGGTCGAGCACGACATGAAGGCGGTGACCAGCATCTGCGACCGCATCATCGTCATCGATGCCGGGCGCAAGATCGCCGAGGGCACGCCGGCCGAGGTGGTGTCCGATCCCAAGGTGATCTCCGCCTATCTCGGCGCCCCCATCGAGGAGCCGGCTGCCTGACGGTCATGCCTGCTTTCGTCATCATCCGCATGTGAGGAAGTCCGACCGATGGCAGGACGAGAATCCGCCGGCAACCGCATCGGCGTCGAAATCGGCGGCACCTTCACCGACATGGTGTGGGCCGACGCCGAGGGCGTGCTGCACACCGGCAAGACGCCGTCGACGCCGAACGCGATCCATCAGGCCGTGTTCGACGTCGTCGGCGAGGCGGGCGTCGACCTCGCCGGCATCGAGCAGGTCACCCACGGCTCCACCATCGCCACCAACGCGCTCATCATGCGCAAGGGTAGCGCCACCGGCCTGCTGACGACGGCCGGCTTCCGCGACGTCGTCATCCTCGGCCGTGCCGACCGCGACCACGACATCTACAACATGCGCTACCGGCATCCCGAGCCGCCGATCCGGCGCGGCATGATCCGCGAGGTGCGCGAGCGGATGGGGCCGGACGGCTCCGTGATCGAGGCGCTCGACCTCGACCGGGCGTGGCAGGAGGTGGAGGCGTTCCTGCGGCAGGGCGTCGAAGGCATCGCCATCAGCCTGCTGCACGCCTACGCCAACCCGGCGCACGAGCAGGCGCTGGCGGCCATGATCCGCGAGCGCGCGCCGCAGGTCGCCGTCTTCGCCAGCCACGAGGTCTCGCCCGAGTTCCGCGAGTACGAGCGCAGCGTCACCACGGTCGTCAACGCCTTCGTCGGTCCCGCGGTCAAGGCCTATGTCGACCGGCTCGACGCCGGCCTGCGCGAGCGCGGCTATGGCGGCGTGCTGCGCATCATGCAGTCGAACGGCGGCGTGATGCCGGCGCGCGCCGCCGGCGACAACGCCGTGCGCATGTTGCTGTCCGGGCCGGCCGCCGGCGTGCGCGCGGCGATCTGGTTCGCGGCGCGCAACGGTATCCGTGACATTATCACCCTCGACATGGGCGGCACCTCGACCGACGTCGCCATCGCACCCGGCCTCGTCGCCAGCACCGTGACCGAACTCAAGATCGACGGCCTGCCGATCCGCACCGCGGTCATCGACATGGGCACGATCGGCGCGGGCGGCGGCTCGATCGCCGCCATCGACCGCGGTGGCTTTCTTTCCGTCGGTCCGCAGAGCGCCGGCGCGCTGCCCGGCCCGGTCTGCTACGGCCGCGGCGGCGAGCGCCCGACCGTCACCGACGCGCAGGTCGTGGCCGGCCTGCTGCAGCCGGACAACTTCTTCGGCGGCCGCATGACTCTCGCCACCGACGCCGCGCGCGCGGCCCTCGCCGGCCTCGGCCTGCAAGGCGGCCCAGAATCTGCGGCCGATGCCATCCTGCGCATCGTCAACAGCAACATGGCGAGCGCGGTCCGGCTGATCTCCACCAGCCGCGGCATCGACCCGCGGGATTTCACCATCGTCGCCTTCGGCGGCGGCGGGCCACTGCACGCGGCGATGGTCGCGCGCGAACTCGGCATCCGCCGCGTGCTGGTGCCGTGGTCGCCCGGCATCGCCAGCGCCTTCGGCCTGCTCATCGCCGACACCATGATCGACGCGGCGATCAGCGACCTGCACGCGCTCGACGAAGGCTCGCTCGATGCCGCCCGCATCGCCGGGCTCGCCGCCCGCGCGGCTTCGGTCGCGCAGGAGAACGGCCTCGCGTCCGACGCCTACGCCCTGTCGGTCGGCGTCGACATGCGCTACGCCGGCCAGGCGTTCGAGCTGACGACATGGACCGACGCGTCGCCGCGCGACCCGGCCGCCTTGCGCGCTCTGTTCGAAGCCGAGCATCGCAGCCGCTACGGCTATGCCCGCTCGGCCCTCGGCGTCGAGGTCGTCTCCTACCGCATCCGCATCGTCGCCCGCTCGGGCATCGAGGTCGCGACGCCGCTTCCCGCCGGAACCGGCAGGGCCACGCACCCGATCGAGATCGCCATCGACGGCCGGCGCGTCTCCGGCGTCTCGCTCGCCCGCGACACGCTCGCGCCCGGCGCGACGCTGGCGGGGCCGGCCGTGCTGGGCGAGCCGACGTCGACCACGTTCGTCCCTCCGGGCTGGGAGGTCGAATGCCTGCCGAGCGGCGACCTGATGATGGTGGATGCAGAATGAGCCACGACGCGACGCTTCTCAACATCATGGCGCGGGCCCTGCAGTCGGCTTCCGACGAGATGGCCGCCAATCTGATCCGCTCGGCCTTCTCGGCAGTGGTGCGCGAGGCGCGCGACTGCTCGACCGCGCTGCTCGACTCGGCAGGCAACGTCGTCGCCCAGGCCGAGATGATCCCGATGCAGACCGCGGCGCTCAGCGCCTCGTTCGCCGCCGCTGCCCGGCAGCTCGACCTGTCGCGGGCCGGCCCGGATCACTTCGTCATCATGAACGATCCCTACAGCGGCGGCCAGCATTTGAACGACATCATCCTGTTCACGCCGATCTTCCACGAGGGCGAGCTGCTCGGCTGGAGCGGCAGCACCGCGCACCATCTCGACATCGGCGGCGGGGCGGCCGGCGTCAACACCGGCGCGACCGAGCTGATCCAGGAAGGGCTGGTCATCCCGCCACTGCTGCTGGAGCGTGCCCGCGACTGGAACGGCGGCATGGCCGAACGGCTGATCTTCGCCAATATCCGCACGCCCGTCATCGGCATGGGCGACGTCGACGCCCAGTTCGCCGCCAACCAGACCGGGGCCACCCGCGTCATCGAGCTCGCCCGGCGCTATGGCGCGGCGACGCTGCGCGCGGCCATGGCCGGCGCGCTCGACTATTCCGAGCGGCGCATGCGCGCTGCCATCGCCGACATTCCCGACGGCACCTGGACGGGCGAGGCGTTCCTCGACGGCGACGGCCTTTCGGACGAGGCGAAGCCGATCCGCATCTTCGTCACCGTCACCATCCGCGGCGACGAGGCCGAGATGGACTTCACCGGCACCGACCCGCAGGTGCGCTCGATGTTCAACTCGCCGGTCGCCAGCTCCGTCGCCGGCGCGGTGACGGCGCTGCGCAGCATCCTCAACGATACCGGCATGCCCGCCAATGACGGCTGCAACCGGCCGCTCACCATCGTCATCCCCGAGGGGACGGTGCTCAACCCGCGCAAGGGCGCGCCGGTGCGCGCCCGCGCCACCGCCTCCTGTCGCGCGCTCGACGCCGTGCACGACGCGCTGGGCAAGGTCATCCCCGAGCGGGTGCCGGGGCAGGGCGCGAACTCGACCACCGGCTTCTTCCTCGCCTATGCGCCGCCGCAGGGGAAGATGGCGATCCATCTCGACGTGCTCGGCGGCGGCTGGGGCGGCGCCAAGGACTACGACGCCATCCACGCCACCGACCATGTCCTGTCCTCCTGCCGGCTGACGCCGACCGAATCCGTCGAGCAGCTCAATCCGCATGTCCGCATCGAGGCGTTCGGGCTGATCCGGGATTCGTGGGGCGAGGGCGCGTTCAACGGCGGCATGGGCATCTTCCGGCGCTACCGCATCCTCAACGACGACGTGACGCTCAGCCTCTATTCAGACCGCTTCAGGCTGCGCCCCCAGGGACGGGAAGGCGCATGCGACGGCATGCCTGCGCATCTCGAGGTCGTGCGCGGCGGCGAGACCATCGAGCTCGGCGCCACCAGCACCTTCGCCCTGCGCAAGGACGACGTCGTCGAGATCAGGCTGCCGGGCGGCGGCGGCTGGGGCTCGCCGCAGGCGCGCGACCGCGACGCCGTCGCCCGCGACCTCGAAGACGGCATGATCTCCGCCCGCGCCGCGCGCGAGGTCTATGCCTTCGACCCCGAGTCCGCCGCCTGACGATGCGGCGCCAGCCCCTTTCCATTCCCCCAGGACACATCCCGCCATGCCAGCACCGTTCGAGACCACCCTGCCGAAGCCCGACACCTTCGACGCCGAGACACTTGCCGCCGGCATCGTCCGCTGGGTCGAGTTCGAGACGCCGTCCGACCGGCCCGACCTGATCGACCTCCTGCTCGACCATGTCGTCGAGACCTTCGCCGGCCTTCCGGTTTCCATCGAGCGTATCGCCGGCCGGGACGGTTGCGGCGGCCAGCTCGTGCTGCGCTATGCGCCGGCCGGCGCCGCAGGCGCGCCGGCGCTGCTGATGGGCCACATCGACACGGTGTGGGACACCGGCACGCTGGAGAAGCGCCCGGTGCGGCGCGAGGGCGACCGCATCTACGGGCCGGGCATCTTCGACATGAAGGCAGGCTCGTTCCTCGCCACCGAGGCGCTGCGCCGCATCGCCGCCGCCGGCATCGTGCCACCGCGGCCGATCACGGTCTATCTGAACGGCGACGAGGAAACCGGCAGCATCATCTCGCGCGCCACCATCGAGGCGCTGGCGGCGGAAGCAGCCTTCGTCCTGGTGCCGGAGCCCTCCTTCGAGGCGCCCGGAACGCTGATCACCGCCCGCAAGGGCTGGGCGCGCTTCCGCCTCGCGGCGCGGGGCGTGTCGGCCCATGCCGGCGGCAACCTCTTCGACGGCCGCAGCGCCATCCTCGAGATCGCCCGCCACATCGTCGAGATCGAGGGCCTGAACGAGACGGAGACGGCGGCGACCTTCAATGTCGGCACGGTCAATGGCGGCACGCGGGCGAACGTGGTGCCCGACTTCGCCGCGATCGAGATCGACATGCGCGCCGACGACATGGAAACGGCCGAGCGCCACATCGCCGCCATGCTGGCGCGCACGCCCAAGGGCAGGGACATCACGCTCGAGGTCGAGGGCGGGCTCAACCGCCCGCCGTTCCAGCGCTCGGCGGCGGTGGTCAAGCTCTACGAGGCGACGCGCGCGCTGGGGCGGGAGCTCGGGCTGGAACTCGGCGAGACCTCGCGCGGCGGCGTCTCGGACGGCAATTTCGCCGCCGCGCTCGGCAAGCCGACCCTCGACGGGCTGGGCTGCAACGGCGCCGGTGCGCACGCGCTGCACGAGCATATCCTCTTCTCCACCATCGCGCCGCGTGCTGCCCTCTTCCATGCCATGCTGACCTCGGCCGCGTTCAACGAGCGCGCGCTGGGCTGAACCGTTCCGCAGGAGGTTTCGAGATGACGGCCCTGTTCTCACCGCTGACCATCGGCGACCTGACGCTGGAAAACCGCGTCGTCGTCTCGCCCATGTGCCAGTACAGCGCCGTGGACGGTGTCGCCAACGACTGGCACCTCGCCCATCTCGGGACGCTGGCCAATTCCGGCGCGGGGCTGGTGGTGGTCGAGGCGACGGCGGTCGAGCCTGACGGCCGCATCAGCGCCGGCGATCTCGGCCTCTACGACGACGCCACCCAGGACGCGCTGGCCTGCGTCGTTTCCTTCTGCAGGCGGCACGGCACGGCGCGGCTCGGCATCCAGATCAACCATGCCGGTCGCAAGGCGTCGTCGCAGCGCCCGTGGGAGGGCGGCGGCCCGCTGCCGGCCGGCGAGGGGGCGTGGCCGACCTGCGGGCCCTCGGCGCTGGCCTTCGCCGACGGCTGGCATGTCCCGTCCGAGATGCAGGCCGCCGACCTCGAAAGGGTGCTGGAGGCGCATGTCTCGACCGCCCGCCGCGCGGTGGCGCTCGGCTTCGACCTCGTCGAGGTCCACGCCGCCCACGGCTATCTGCTGCACCAGTTCCTGTCGCCGCTCTCCAACCGGCGCGAGGACGACTATGGCGGCTCGCCCGAGGCGCGGATGCGCTATCCGCTCAAGGTGATCGCCGCGGTGCGGGATGTCCTGCCCGATGGCTTTCCGCTCGGCGTGCGCGTCACCGGCACGGACTGGATCGAGGGCGGGCTTACGCCCGACGACGCCGTGGCCTTCGCGCTCAGGCTGCGCAAGCTCGGCGTGGATTTCGCCTGCGTCACCGGCGGCGGCATCGCGCCCAACGTCGCGCCTCGCCTGGGGCCGGCCTATCAGACCGGCTTCGCCGAGACGGTCCGCCGCGGGACCGGCATCCTGACGCGCGCCGTCGGCCTGATCGCCACCCCGCAACAGGCGCAGGCGGTGGTCGCGGAGGGCAAGGCCGACTTCGTCGCGCTCGGCCGGGCGTTCCTCGACAACCCGCATTGGGGCTGGCAGGCGGCGCAGGCGCTCGGGGCGGAGGTGCGGCGCCCGCCGCAGTACCAGCGAGCCGCCCCGGCCGCCTGGCCGGGCATCGGCTATCGTTGACGGAAGCCGCCGCCCGTCCTTTCATGAGCCGGCGGCAAGCGAGCAAGGAGAACCACCATGGCAAAACCGGCTGTCGCCGAACTCCAGCACGAGGACGATGCCGTGCGCGTCACGCTGTGGCGGTTCGCCCCGTCGACGGAAACCGGCTGGCACGTCCACGAATACGACTACGTGGTGGTGCCGCTTCAGGGCGGCACGCTGACG
>JAEZXF010000363.1 GCA_023419995.1 Pseudomonadota bacterium
AAGCCCATCGCCGAGCGCGGGCCGAAGGTCAGCAGCGCGATGGCGCAGCCGCAGACGATGATGAGCCAGGGAAGCCGCGACGCGGCGGACTGGGCGGGGGAGGAAGGGGCCATATGCGGATTCCAGCGACGCGGGAGCGGCAAGCTAGTCGAGATTTCCGTTTATGGGAAATGAATTGAGCGCATCGACCATTCAATTCCGTTGAAGGGAGAACGTCGTTCTCACCGGTGTGGAAACACGTGTCGCGGCGGCATGCCCGCGCCGAGCGGCTCGTCGAAGCCGGGGAGCGGATGCGGGCGCGGAACGACCGGCGGCACCGGCGGCGGGATCACGGTCGAGGACGGCGAGATCCCGGTCGCGGGCGGGACGAGCGACGGCGCCGCGCGGACCGAGGGCCGGCCGATCCCGGACATCGGCGAGGGCAGCGGCGGGCGCGGCACGGCGATGAAGGTGCCAGGCCGCAGCGTCTCGGCGCTGAGGCCCGGATTGACGCTCCGCAGGCTCTCGACGCTGATGCCGCAGGCCCGCGCGATCGAGGCGAGCGTATCGCCCACGCCGACCCCGACCCGCCCGGGGCAGGCGGCATCCGCCGCCGTGGCGAGGCCGGCGGCCATCGCCGCCGCGAGGAGCAGGATTCCGCTTGCGCGCATCCCGGCACCATAGCACTTGTTGGCCGGTGGCGCGAACCTTGCGAGGACCCCGGCATGCACGCTCTGACCCGACGCACCGCGAGGATCTTCGCGAGGAACCTCGGCGCGCAGATCCAGAAGGTCGTCCAGAACCCGCTCCTCCTGCTGACGATCCTCGCCGCCACCTACGGCATCGTCGAGGCCGTGGAGGGGTTCGTCCAGCGGTTCGGGCTCGTCGTCGTCCCGTTCTCGCTGCTGGTGTTCGCGATCCTGATCTACTTCCATTTCCGCGACCAGATCGACATCTTCCCGGGCCGCCCGATCGAGCGAAAGGCCGACCGGATCGTCGTGCCGGCCGACGTGAACGACCCGGACAATTTCGAGGACGTCACCAGGGTGATCGAGGCCTGCCAGGGCATCTTCGGCTCGACGGCGATCGACCCGATCCAGGACATGGTGTCGTGGCGCAACGACCCCTATTCGATGGTGATCCTCAAGGCCGGCGACGGGATCGTCGGGTTCCTCGATTTCTATTTCTACGGCAGGGCGGATTTCGACCGCTACCTCGACGGCGAGATGGACTTCGACCAGCTTCACCGGACGCACACGCTCGCCCATCCCGACGCGCGCCGGGCCGAGGTGGTCTATGTCGGGACCGTGGTCCACTTCGACTATGTCAACTACCTGCGCAACGACTCGCAATACAGCATCGAGGTGTCGGACATCGTCGAGGGCGCGCTGGAGGCGATCCTGAAGTACCAGGATTTCGGCAGCGCCGGCATCGACTTCTATGCCACCGGCTGGAGCCCGGAGGGCCGCAGGCTCCTCGGCCGCTACGGCTTCGTGCCGGACGGGCGGCGGAAACCGAAATCCTGGTTCGAGAAGCCGACCTACGTGCGGCCGGGCGTGACGCGCGAGCAGGTCGTGGCCATGCACAAGTCGCTTTCGGGCCGCCGGAAGCGCATCGCCCGGCGCATCTGAGCCGAGTCAGCCGGCGCGCGCGTGGATCTCGCCGAAGCGCGCCAGGAACGCGTCCTGCGCCGCGCGCGTCGTCATCGGCTGCAGCGGCAGGCCGTCGCTGGTGATGTTGCGCGGCCGGCCGAAGAACTTCTGCGCCTCCGCCTCCGAGAAGCCGGCAAGCCGCGTCGCCTCGAACCACGCCGCCACCTGGTCGGCGCGCTTGATCGCCGCTGTCAGGGTCTTCGGCAGGTCGGCCGGCAGCGAGAACCGCAGGTGGATCGCCCTTTGCAGGCGCTTCTCGACCAGCTTGTAGCCGCCGCCGACCACCGCCTTGAACGGCGAGATCATGTCGCCGATGACGTATTCCGGGGCGTCGTGCAGCAGCGCGGCGAGCTGCTCGCCGGGCGTCGCCCTCGGCTGCGCGGCGCGGAAGGCGGCCTCCACGACCAGCGAATGCTGCGCCACCGAGAAGGCGTGGTCGCCCGTGGTCTGGCCGTTCCAGCGCGCCACGCGCGCCAGCCCGTGGGCGATGTCCTCGATCTCGACGTCGAGCGGCGACGGATCGAGCAGGTCCAGCCGGCGGCCGGAAAGCATGCGCTGCCAGGCGCGCGGCGGATTGGCGGGCTTGTCGGGCATCAGGCGTCGTCCGCCGTGCCCGCGGCCTCCGGCAGCCGGTAGTGCGCCCCGGCGGGGATGCTCAGGTCGAGCGCCACGCCGCCGGCCGTCACCGGCAGGCCCGCGTCCAGCGCGTCCTTGACCCGGTCGATGCGGACGATGGCCATCGCCTCGCTGCCGGCGACGCTGCCCAGCGCGCCGATGGGGCGTTCGCCGGTGAGCACCGGCGTCCCGCTCTCGGGCAGGGCGGCCGTGCCGCGCGCGATCATGATGCGCCGCCGCGCCGTGCCGCGATGCTGCATGCGCGACACCACCTCCTGCCCGACATAGCAGCCCTTGTGGAAGCCGACGCCGCCGTTCTCGTCCATCAGCACGTCGTGCGGGAAGGCGTCGCCCGAAGCGAAGTCCGCGCCGCCCTCCGCGACGCCGTGGGCGATTCGCAGCCGAGTGAAGGCATCGGCGTCGGCGTCGGCCGGTAGGGGCTCGCCATAGCCGCGCGCCACGCCCGCGCCTTGCGGAAACCGCCGGTCGGCGAGCCAGGTTGAATCGGCCTGCGAAGTCGTTGAATCGGCATGTGAGGCAGCGGAATCATCCTGCCAGCGCGCGAGCACAACCATCTGGTCCTGAACGGAAATCTCCGCCTTCGCCCTCAGCCGGTAGAGCATGAGCCGGCGCACGAAGTCGCCCGCGGCCTCCGCCCGGCAGTCGAGCAGGAAGCCGCCGTCGCCCCGGCGCGAAACGAGGAAGTCGAACAGGATCTTGCCCTGCGGCGACAGCAGCGCGCCGGGCCGGGCCTCGCCCGCCTGCAGCCGGTCGAGGTCGACGGTGAGGATGTTCTGCAGGAAATGTTCGGCGTCCGGCCCCTCGATCAGGATCGTGGCGCGGTCGCGAAGCTGGGCGGTCGGCATGAGGGCGTTGTCCGAACTTGCATTTGACGTGGCCATTACGTAAGCCCCCCGGCAGGCGCGGGCAAGTCAAACCGCCATGCGAGGATGGCTCCTGCCGACGGCCCGAAGGACACTTTCCCGGAAGGACAATCGCATGACGCGCAGCTTCGACCTGATCCTGAAAGGCGGCACCGTCGCCAACCATGACGGCATAGGGCGGCGCGACGTCGGCGTCGTCGCCGGCCGCATCGCCGCGCTCGGCGAGCTGTGGCGGGCCGATGCCGGCGAGACGATCGACTGTACGGGCCTCCACGTCCTGCCGGGCGTCGTCGACAGCCAGGTGCACTTCCGCTAGCCGGGGCTGGAGCACAAGGAAGATCTCGAGACCGGGTCCCGCGCCGCCGTGCTCGGCGGCGTCACCGCCGTGTTCGAGATGCCGAACACCAATCCGCTTACCACAAGCGAGGCCGCGCTCGCCGACAAGGTCGCCCGCGCGACCGGGCGCATGCACTGCGACTTCGCCTTCTGGGTCGGCGGCACGCGCGAGAACGCGCGTGACGCGGGCGAGCTGGAGCGCCTGCCGGGCGCGGCCGGCATCAAGGTGTTCATGGGCTCCTCGACCGGTTCGCTGCTCGTCGAGGACGACGAGGGCGTCTACGAGATCCTGCGTCACACCCGCCGCCGCGCCGCCTTCCATTCGGAGGACGAGTTCCGCCTGCGCGAGCGTCTCGGCGAGCGGGTCGAGGGCGACCCGTCCTCGCATCCGGTCTGGCGCGACGAGACGGCGGCGATGCTGTGCACCGAGCGGCTGGTGCGCATTGCCCGGCTGGCCCGCGCGCGCATCCACGTGCTGCACATCTCGACCGCCGAGGAGATCGAGTTCCTCGAGCACCACAAGGACGTCGCCACCTGCGAGGCGACGCCGCATCACCTGACGCTCACTGCCGACGACTACGCCACGCTCGGCACGCTGATCCAGATGAACCCGCCGGTGCGCGCTCCGCGCCACCGCGACGGCGTGTGGCGCGGCATCGGCAACGGCGTCGTCGACGTGCTCGGCTCCGACCATGCGCCGCACACGCTGGAGGAGAAGGCGAAGCCCTATCCCGCCTCGCCCTCGGGCATGACGGGCGTGCAGACGCTGGTGCCGATCATGCTCGACCACGTCAATGCCGGCCGCCTGACGCTGGAGCGCTTCGTCGACCTGTCCAGCCACGGCCCCAACCGCATTTTCGGCATGGCGCGCAAGGGCCGCATCGCCGCCGGCTACGACGCCGACTTCACCGTCGTCGACATGAGGCGGCGCGAGACCATCACCAATGTCCAGGCCGGCTCGCGCGCCGGCTGGACGCCCTACGACGGCAGGCAGGTCACCGGCTGGCCGGTCGGCACCATCGTGCGCGGCACGCGCGTGATGTGGGAAGGCGAGATCGCCGCGCCGGGGCAGGGGCGGCCGGTGGAGTTTTCCGAGGCGTTGGCTGTATGAGTGAGTAGTGAGTAGTGAGTAGTGAGTAGTGAGTAGTGACTGGAATACAGGGGAAATCTCTGTTTCGTGTTCACTACTCACTACTCACTAC
>JAEZXF010000418.1 GCA_023419995.1 Pseudomonadota bacterium
CGGCGGGCGCGCCGCGCAGCACGCCGGAGGCCTCGGTGCCCTCGATCAGCGCCGGCATGTGACCGGGGCCGAGGCCGGTCGCGGCGAGCAGGTCCGCCGACCAGGCACGCCGGCCGACGTCGAGCCAGGCGGTGCCCGCCGCGTCCGACATCTCGGAGACGACCTCGCCCGTCAGCCAAAGGCGCAGATAATCCTTGGGCAGCAGGACCCTGGCCACCCGCGCGAACACGTCCGGCTCGTGTGCCTTCACCCAGGCGAGCTTGGGCGCGGTGAAGCCGGGAAAGACGATGTTGCCGGTGAGCGCGCGGAAGCGCGGGTCGGCGTCCAGCGCCGCCGCCTCGGCATGGCTGCGCGTGTCGTTCCACAGGATGGCGGGGCGCAGCACCGCGCCCGAGGCGTCGAGCAGCACCGCGCCGTGCATCTGCCCGGAAAGGCCGATGCCGCGCACCGCCGCGAGCGCCCCGGCATGGGAGGCCTTGAGCCCTACGAGCGCCTGCTCGGCCGCCTCGATCCAGTCGGCGGGGTTCTGCTCGGACCAGCCGTCATGCGGCCGCGACACTTCGAGCGGCGCGCTCGCCGAGGCGACGACGCGCTGGTCGGCGTCGATCAGCAGCGCCTTGACGCCGGACGTGCCGAGGTCGATCCCGAGATACATGGCGGTCCTCCCGCGCGGCCTCTTCATCGGGCCGCTGCCGGGAAGCATAGCGCGGAATCGATTTATTTCGCAATCCGCAAAAAATCACCGCACAGGCACGCGCCGGTCCCCGGCCCGCCCCGGAAACCCTCAGACGCGGGAGATGCCGCGCATCATGTCGACCGCCTTCTCGGCGATCATGATGGTGGGCGCGTTGGTGTTGCCGCCGATCAGCGTCGGCATCACCGAGGCGTCGACGACGCGCAGCCCCGCCACGCCGCGCACCCGCAGCTCGGGATCCACGACCGCGCCGGCGTCCGTCCCCATGCGGCAGGTGCCGATCGGGTGATAGACGGTGTCCACGCGCCGCCGCAGGATGGCGCGGATGTCGTCGTCGGTCCGCACGGCCTTCGTCACCACGTCCTTCTTCACCCAGCCGGCGAGCGCGGGCGCCTCCAGCAGCCGGCGTGTCAGCTTGTAGCCGGCGACCATGTCCTCCACGTCCTGCGGGTCCATCAGGAAGGCCGGGTCGATCAGCGGCGCGTCGAGCGGGTCGGCGCTGGCGAGCGTCAGCGTACCGGCGCTGCGCGGCCGCAACAGGCAGACGTGGCAGGAGAATCCGTGGCCGAGATGGAGCTTGCGAGCGTGGTCGTCGACCAGCGAGACGACGAAGTGAAGCTGGATGTCGGGCGCGGGAAGGTCGGGCCGCGTCTTCAGGAAGCCGCCGGCCTCGGCGAAGTTGGAGGTGACCATGCCTCGTCGCTCGCGGCGGTAGCGCAGCGCCTCGCGCAGGATGCGCCAGCCGCCACCGAGCGAGATGCCGAACGTGTCGAGGCTGGCCGAGGAATAGCCGAAGATGAAGTCGGGATGGTCCTGAAGGTTCCGGCCCACGCCGGGCAGGTCGAGGACGGGCGCGATGCCGTGGCGCCGCAGCTCGTCCGCCGGGCCGATGCCGGAGAGGAGAAGAAGCTGCGGCGATTGCAGGGCGCCGGCCGAAAGGATCACCTCGCGTCGGGCGCGCACGCTACGCCGCTCCCTGCCCCGGGCGATCTCGACGCCGACCGCGCGGCCGTCCTCGACGATCACGCGCAGCGCCCGCGCATGGGTCTCGACGGCGAGGTTCGGCCGCTTGCCCATGTGCGGGAAGAGATAGGCCCGCGCCGCGCTCCAGCGCTCGCCGCCCTTCTGCGTCACCTGGTAGATGCCGACGCCCTCCTGCTCGGCGCCGTTGAAGTCGTCGTTGACCGGCAGGCCCACCTGCCGCGCGGCCTCGAGGATGCGGCCGTGGAACGGGTTGCCCGTGCGCAGGTCGCCGACCGGCAGCGGCCCGTCGCGACCGTGCCACGCGTCGTCGAAGCGCTCGTTGCCTTCGCTGAGCTTGAAGTAGGGCAGCACCTCGTCGAACGACCAGCCGCGATTGCCGAGCGCCGCCCAGTGGTCGTAGTCGCTGCGATGGCCGCGCATGTAGATCATGGCGTTGATGCCGGAGGAGCCGCCGAGCATCCGGCCGCGCGGCTGGTAGCCCCTGCGGCCGCCGAGGCCGGGCTGCGGCACCGTCTCGAACGCCCAGTTGTTGAGCCTTGTCGGCAACATCGCCACCGCGCCGACCGGCACGTTGACGAACCCGCTGTTGCCGCCGCCGCCCGCCTCCAGCAGGCAGACGGTGACCGCGGGATCCTCGCTCAGCCGCGCTGCGAGCACGCAGCCGGCCGAGCCGCCGCCGACGATCACGTAGTCGAAAGCAGTCTGCGTCTCCATGGTCCCCTCCCCCGCCTCCCTGCGGTCACGCCAGCCGGTTGAGCACCCCCAGGATGCGCTCGAACATCTTGCCGTAGGGAGGCCGGAACAGGAAGATGCCGTTGAGCCGCGACTGGTGGAACACCGGCTTCAGCTTGGAAAAGGTGTTGAAGCCCCATTCGCCGTGATAGGCGCCCATGCCGCTCGGGCCGACGCCGCCGAAGGGCTGGTTCTCCTGGCCGATATGCCACAGGCAGTCGTTGATGGTGACGCCGCCGGCCAGCGTCTCGCGCAGCACGCGCTCGCGATTGGCCGCGTCCTGCCCGAACCAGTAGAGCGCCAGCGGATGGTCTCCGGCGCGCACCCGTGCGATCGCCTCGTCGACGCCGTCATGTTCGAGGATCGGCAGCACCGGGCCGAAGATCTCCTCGCGCATCAACCGCGTCTGCGGCGACGGGTTGATGACGAGGGTCGGCGCCAGCTTGCGCGTCTCGTTGCTCTCGAAGCGCTCGTTGGCCGGGTTGATCTCGATGACGCGCGCCCCCGCGTCGCGGGCCTCGTCGACCAGACCGACCAGCCGGGCGCGGTGGCGCTGGCTGATGATCGCCGTGTAGTCGGGATTGTCGACCAGCGTCGGATACATCTTCGACACGGCCTTGGTGAGCTTGCCGGCGACGGCGTCGGCCTGCCCCCTCGGCACCATGAGATAGTCCGGCGCGATGCAGGTCTGCCCGGCGTTGAGCAGCTTGCCGAAGGCGACGCGGCCGACCGAGGCGTCGACGTCGCAGGACGGGTCGAGGATCGCCGGCGACTTGCCGCCGAGCTCGAGCGTCACCGGCGTCAGGTTGGCGGCGGCCGCCTGCGCGACGATGCGGCCGACCGCGGTCGAGCCGGTGAAGAACAGATGGTCGAACGCCAGCGCGGTGAACGCCTTGCCGGTCTCCGCGTCGCCGGTGGCGACGCAGACCTCGTCGGGGTCGAACGCCTTGGAGACGAGTTGGTCGAGCAGCGCGGAGAAGGCCGGCGTCAGCTCCGACGGCTTCATCATCACCCGGTTGCCCGCGGCGAGCGCCGCCAGCGCCGGCGCCAGCGCCAGCTGGAACGGGTAGTTCCACGGCGAGACGATGCCGACGACGCCGAGCGGCTGCGGCATCAGCCGGTTGTAGCCCGGCCGGAAGTGCAGGCCCGTCGGCACGCGCCGGGTGCGCATCCACCGCTTCAGATGCGCCTTGGCATGGCCGATGCCCGCGCGCACGACGAAGATCTCCGCAAGCCGCGTCTCCTGCGGGGCCCGGCCGGAGAAGTCGGCGCTGATCGCCTTGACGATGGCGTCCTCGTTGGCGTCGGTCAGCGCCAGCAGCCGGTCGAGCCGCGACAGGCGCGCCTCCAGCGTCGGGTTCGGCTCCTTCAGGAAGGCCTGCCTCTGCGCCTCGAACCGTTCGGCGAGGATGGCGGGCGACGTGTTCTCCATGACGACTTTCCTTCCGGTGAAACGATCGACGGGGCGGCCGTCAGGCATGCGTTGCCCATAGTGGCAGGAACCACAGGAGATAGCGACCGCCCGCGCGCGGCGCAACGGCCGGACCGGCCGGCGCGGTGGTCCGGGCCGGCCTCACGCCAGCACCGCGCCCGCGTTCAGCCGCAGCTGGAGCCTGTCGGTGTGGGTGACGAAGGCGGGCTTCGCGCCGTCGAGCCCCAGCGCCCGCAGGTTCTGCGCCATGCGGTGGCCGCCGGCCGGCACATCGAGCCGCACCGAGCCCGGCAGGCAGAGCCGCCCGCCGCCGCGCGTGATCGCGGTGCCGCGCAGCGCCTGCCCCCGATGGCGGGAATAGAGCACGAGGTCGAGCAGCGGCGCCGGCACGCCGGGGCCGATCCGGCCCGACAGCGTCAGCAGGTCGTCCGACGGCCGCTCGGGATCGCTCACCGCGCCGTGGAAGCGCCGGCCCGCCTTCGAGAAGCGGATCGGCGTGACGAATTTCGGATAGCCCCAGATCTCGCGCCCCGCCGCGCACGCGGCCCTGGTGGTGACGGGCAGGTCGAGGATGTTCCAGCCGACGCGGTTCCCGTCGGGGTGGCGCAGGAGCGACAGCAGCGGAGACCGCGGCAGCCGCGTTCCCGGTGCGACGCAGGCAATGGCGACGCCGACCTCGTTGTAGGAGCCGATCGAGGTGTCGCGGTACTCGTAGAAGGCGACGCCGACCAGCGCCCTGCCGTTGAAGAAGCGCACCGCCTCGAAGCCGTCGCGGTCCGCGAGCGCCTGCGCCCGCCCATGGTCGGCGAAGAACAGCGCCATGAAGGTCGAGTCGTCGTAGTAGAGGATCGGCATCGCGACGTCGCCCGCCGATGTCGGGTAGGGCGTCTGCGGATGGAGGAAGAACGGGTCGTCGGCGTGGGAAGGCATCTCAGACTCCGATGGTGCAGAGGGCGGGGCCGGCGCCCGGCAGCTCGCCCTGCCAGTCCTCGATGGCGGCAAGGCGGTTGATCTGGTTGGTGCCCTCGAAGATCCGCGTCAGGCGCACGTCGCGGAAGATCCGCTCGATGCGGTTCTCGTGCAGGGTGCCGTGGTCGGCGAGGAGGTCCATCGCCATCTCGCACACGCGCTGGGCGCGGTCGGTGGCATGGAACTTGGCGACCGAAGCGTTGAGCTGGCGCGGCCGCCAGGCGTGGCGGGCCTCCTGCCAGACGAGGCTGCGCAGGGCGCGCGTCTCGGCCAGCATCGTCGCCAGATGAAGCTGCACGTCCTGGTAGTCGATCAGCCGGCGGCCGCCGAGGCGGTAGCTGCCGGCGAAGGCCACCGCCGTCTCCGTCGCGGCGCGCGCGAAGCCCACGCCCATCGCGGCGACGGGAATGCGCGAGGTGTTCAGCACCGCCCGGTTGAGCGCCCAGCCGTTGCGCAGCCCGCCGATCACGCGATCCTCCGGCACGAAGACGTCGGCGAACTCGAGCTCGGCCGCGCCGGAGGCGCGCATGCCCATCTTCAGCTCGGTCCGCGCCACGCGGAAGCCGGGCGACGCGGCATCGACGTGGAAGCAGGTCCACGATTCCATGCCCTCGCCCTCGATGGCGGCGAAGACGGTGAGCGACCGCGCCAGGTCGCCGCCCGAGATGAAGCACTTGCGGCCGTTGAGCAGGAAGCCGCCCGCGACCGGCCGCGCCGTGACGCCTGGCCGGCAGGTCGCCGCGCCGTGGCCGTCCTCGGCATCGGAGCCGGCATCCGGCTCGGTGATGGCGAAGGCGACGAGATGCGGATCGCCGCGCAGGCAGCTGCGGTAGACGGGCCGCAGGTGCCTCCAGATCGCCGCGGGGCTGCCGGAGAGCATCAGCGGCATGGCGCCGAGGTGGTGCGCCGACAGGAGCAGCATCAGCCCGCCGCAGGCGCGGCTGAACTCCTCGACGACGAGGCAGGCCTGCCAGACGAGCGGATGGGCGGTGGCGGCAAGCGGCATGCTGCCCAGCGGCGCCGGCGCGAGATAGCTCAGCCAGCCCGCCCGCCCGGCCGCCGCGAGGAGGTCGCGCGCCCGCGGGTGACAGTCGCCGGCGGGAAGGTGCGGCGCGAGGTCGAGCTCGGCCGACAGCGGCGCGAGATGCTTCTCGGCGAAGGCGCGTGCCTGCCGGCGAAGGCGCGCCAGCGGTCGCGGCAGCCGCGCCGTGTCCGCCTGCCACAGGTCGCCGGCCGGATAGTCGGCGAACAACCGGGTGAGCGGCGGCAGTTCGGCGAAGCGGCTGCGCGGCGACAGCGGATGGTCGAGCGGCAGGTGCCCGCCGAGGCGCAGCGGCGCGTTCATGCCGCCTTCCCCAGCCACGCCGCGGCGAACGCGGCCGGTTCGCGCGTGCCGCCGGATTTCAGCCGGAGCGCGTTCACGTCGCGCAGGATCTTCTCCGCGCCGGTGTCGCGCATGTAGCCGATGCCGCCGAACACCTGCACCGCCTGGCTCGCCGCCCGGCACAGCGCCGGATAGAGGCGCGCCCGGCAGGCGACGGCAGCACCCGGCCCGATCGCGTCGAGCGGCCGCTCCCACGCCGCGAGCGCATGGCCGGCGGCCTGGCGGGCGAGCGCGATGTCGGCGACCAGCCCCTGCACCGCAGGATGACGGCCGATGACGTCGCCGCCCTGCCGCCGCATCGCGGCGTAGGCCGCGGCAAGGTCCATCGCATGGTCGACCGCGCCGAGCCCGATGGCGACGAGCCCGATCATCTCCAGCACCAGCAGCCGGGCATAGACGCGGCCGGAGCCGCTTCCGGAAGATCCGGCAGCGGCACGGGCGTCATGCGTAAGCTCAAACGCACATAACTCGTCGAAGCCGTGCTGGGCGAAGCGCGGCGTGGCCCGCAGTTGCGCGCGTCCGACGCGGACGAGCGCGACGTCGCCGTCCCGCCACACCGGCCAGATCAGCTCCGTCCAGCCGGCCGGTGCGACAACGCAGGTGGCGTGCGTCGCGCGGTCGAGCCAGTCGGCTAGCAGGGCCTCGTCGGCAGCGTCCGCCGCCTGCCCGTCCAGCCGGCGGGCAAGGGCGGTGCGGGCGAGACCGTAGTGG
>JAEZXF010000561.1 GCA_023419995.1 Pseudomonadota bacterium
GTCCATGACGCCGCCGTGCCCCGGGATGAGCTGGCTCGAATCCTTGGCCCCGAAGCGTCGCTTGATGGCGGATTCGAGGAGGTCCCCGGCCTGCGACACGACCGACAGCACGAGGACGAGCAGGCCGAGCCCGACCGGGCCGAGCTGCGAGCCGAAGACAGCGGCGACGGTGAAGCCGGCGATCAGCGCGGCCACGGTGCCGCCGATGGCGCCGCTCCACGTCTTGCCGGGCGAGATCGAGGGCGCGAGCTTCGGCCCGCCGACGGCGCGGCCGACGAAATAGGCGAGGATGTCTGTCGCCCAGACCACGGCGAACAGAAACAGCGTCGCCGAAAGGCCGGTGGCGTCGCTGCCGCGCAGCGCCGACAGGGCGATGCCGAGCAGGCCGGCATAGGCAAGGCCGGCCGTGGGCCAGAAGCCCGCCTCGAACCGAACGGCGTGCGCGCCCGTCACGATGATGGCACCGACGAGCGCCATCACCAGGAAGGTGACCGATCCGCCGGTGACGAGCAGGATGAGGAGGATGGCGAGCAGGCCGATCGCCAGCCAGCGATTCGAGGGCCGCTCGGCGCGCGCGGTCATCTCCAGCCACTCGTAGAGCACCGCGCCAGAGATCAGCGCGGCGAGCAGCCGGTACCAGACGCCTCCCGCCCAGGTGAGGGCCAGCGCGACGACGATCAGCACGATGCCGGACAGCACGCGCTGCTGGAGGTTGCTGGCGCCGCGCAGGCCGCTCATGAGGCGACCGTGCGCGGGGTCACGCCGCCGAAGCGGCGCTCGCGCTCCGAGAACGAGCGGATCGCCTCGCCGAGCTCGGCCGCGCCGAAATCGGGCCAGTAGCACGGCATGAAGACGAGCTCGGAATAGGCGCTCTGCCACGGCAGGAAGTTCGACAGCCTCTGCTCGCCGCTGGTGCGGATGATGAGGTCGGGATCGGGGATGAGGCGGGTGTCGAGGAACTGCGCGAAGGCCTCGGGCGTGATCTCGGCCGGGTCGAGCGTGCCGGCGGCGACGGCTTCCGCCACCTGGCGCGCGGCGCGGGCGATCTCGTCGCGCCCGCCATAGTTGAAGGCGATGACGAGGTTCATGTTCCTGTTGGCGGCCGTCAGCGTCTCGGCCTCCTCGAGCAGCCCGCGAATGTCGGGCGAGAGGCCGTCGCGCGCGCCGATGACGCGCACGCGCACGCCGGAATGGTGCAACTCGGCGAGGTCCCGGCGGATGAAGGTCTTCAGCAGCCCCATCAGGTCGCTGACCTCGGCCTTGGGGCGCGACCAGTTCTCCGACGAGAAGGCGTAGACGGTGAGCCACTCGACGCCGAAATCGGCGGCGGCGCGCACGGTGCGGCGCAGCGCCTCGACCCCGGCACGGTGGCCGGCGGCGCGCGGAAGGCCGCGCGCCTTGGCCCAGCGGCCGTTGCCGTCCATGATGATCGCGATATGGGCAGGCTTCACGATGCGGTTCCTTTCAGGAGAACCCTTGCTGGCGCGCCGGATTGTGCCCGGCAACGCCATGAAGTCAAACCTGCAGGATCTCCGCTTCCTTCTCGGCCAGCAGGCTGTCGATCATCGAGATCGTGTCGTCGGTCAGCTTCTGCACCCTGTCGTGCTGGACGCGCGAGTCATCCTGGCTGATGTCGCCGTCCTTCTCCGCCTTCTTGGCGATCTCCATGCCGTCGCGGCGGACATGGCGGGCGGCGACCTTGGCCTGCTCGGCATACTGGTGGGCGATCTTGACCAGCTCCTTGCGGCGCTGCTCGTTCAGCTCGGGCAGCGGAATGCGCAGCGTGGTGCCGTCGACGATCGGGTTGAAGCCGAGATTGGCCTCGCGGATCGCCTTGTCCACGGCGCCGACCATCTGCTTGTCCCACACCGACACGGCAAGCATGCGCGACTCGGGCACGCTCACGGTCGCGACCTGGTTGATCGGCATCGGCGAGCCGTAGGCCTGGACCTGGATCGGGTCGAGCAGGTTGGCGGAGGCGCGGCCGGTGCGCAGCGAGGCGATGTCGTGCTTGAAGGCGCTGATCGCGCCATCCATGCGCCGCTGCATGTCCTTGAAATCGACTCCGGTGCTGGTCATCCGCTTCTCCGCTGCCGGGCCGGCCGGCATCTCTCGCTTGTCGTTGTGCGTTTCGTCCCGCGCTGGCGTCAGGCGTCGCTCACCACGGTGCCGCGGCCCTCACCCCGCAGGATAGCGCCGAAACCGCCTTTCTCATGAATCGAGAAGACGATTATCGGAATGTTGTTCTCGCGCGCAAGTGCAATTGCGGCCGTGTCCATGATGGCCAGCCCGTCGCGGATGACGTCGTCGTGGGAGATGCGGTCGTAGCGGCGGGCCGTGGGGTCGCGCTTCGGATCGGCGGTGTAGACGCCGTCGACCTGGGTTCCCTTGAACAGCGCGTCCGCGCCGATCTCCGCCGCGCGCAGCGCGGCCGCGGAATCGGTGGTGAAGAAGGGATTGCCGGTGCCGCCGGCGAAGATCACCACCTTGCCCTGGTCCATGTAGGCGGTGGCCTGGCGCTGCGAGAAGCTCTCGCACAGCTCCGGCATGGCGATGGCGGAGAGCACCACGGCGTCGACGCCCAGCTTGACGAGCGAGGTGCGCAGCGCCAGCGAGTTGATGACGGTGGCGAGCATGCCCATGTGGTCGCCGGTGACGCGGTCGCCGCCGGCGGACGCCACGGC
>JAEZXF010000037.1 GCA_023419995.1 Pseudomonadota bacterium
CGGCGCTGGCGCGGTTCTATGCCAGCGTCGTGCGCCTGCGGAGCGCGGCGCTGGCCTCCGCCATGGACGGCGAAGGGCAGGAGATGCTGGACTTCGCGCGCCAAGCCGCGGAAGCCGCAGGCGGGAACCTGCGCCAGGTCGAGTATATCCTGACCGCGGCGGTGTGGCAGGCCGTCGTCAATTCCGTGCCCCACCAGGCGGTGCTGCCCGTGGCGCGGGAGGCGTTCGCCGCCTTCCGCCGGCGCCAGGGAGAGATGGCCGGCTACGACAGCGGCCAGGAGGCGGCGCGGCGCGAGCGGCGGCGCTTCCTCGAAAGCTATCTCGACACGCTCTACGAGGCGGACGGGCGGTAGTCGTGCGCGCCGCCCTGCCCCGCAGGAAACGCCTACTGCTGCACGTCGTCGAGGCCGACGGCACCGCCCTCGTTTTCCAGGGAAGCGATCCGTCTCGCCTCGGAGGCGGTGAATTTCAGCCGCACGCCCACGCCGCCGCCGTTCTCGGGAATGAACACCACGCCCGCCGCCTCCAGCGCCGCGGCGATCGCTTCGATCGACGATGCGTCGGGCTTGTCAACCTTCCGCTCGAAATGCTCGATGACGGTCGCGTCGATCTTCGACAGCTTCGCCAGCATCTCGCGGCTCAGTTCCGCCAGCGCGCGGCCGGCCCGGCATTGGGCTCCGGTGATCATGCGTTTCTCCCTATGCTGCGACTTCCCGAGATTCCCCGTCTCCCGCGGCGTCCTTCGGCGTCCCGAGCCGGATCGAGGCCTTGATCGGCAGATGATCGGACGCGACGCGCGCCAGCGGCGTGTCGTGCAGCTCCACGCCGCAGATCAGGTCGTGCGGCTTGCCCAGCACCCTGTCGAGCGCAAGCAGCGGAAAGCGCGAGGGAAAGCTGGGCAGCGTCGCATGCAGCGGGCCGAAGTCGGGCGCGAGACCGCTCAGCGCCGAGCGCCTGCCGATCCGCCATTCGTTGAGGTCGCCCATCAGCAGCGTCGGGCGGCCGTCATGGGCCTCGGCCACCGAAAGCAGCGTCCCGATCTGCTTGGCGCGCGAGTTGCGCAGGAGGCCGAGATGGGCGGCGATGATGCGCAGCGGACCGGCCGCGAGCGTGAGGTCGATGACCACCGCGCCGCGCGGCTCGACGCCCGGCAGCGCCAGCTGGCGCGCCGAGGTGACGGTTCCCTCGCGAAAGAGGATGAGGTTTCCGTGCCAGCCGTGCTGGCCGTCCGGCCCGCTGACCGGCACCGGCACGAGGTGGCACTCGTGCGCCAGCCGGTCGAGGTCGAGCAGGCTCTCGCCCTCGCCGAAGCGGCCGCTCGCCTCCTGCAGGGCGACGATGTCGGCGTTCATCTCTCGGATGACGGAAATGGTCCTCGCCGGGTCGAAGCGGCGGTCGAAGCCGATGCCCTTGTGGACGTTGTAGGAGGCGATCAGCGTGTCGCCGCCGTCCGGCATGAAGGAGAGCGCCACGTCGGGCTTGAGGCCGCGCAGGAGCGCCGGGAAGCGGGAGGAAATCTTTCCTTCCGGCGCTTTCGCCGTGCGGCCTTTCCTGCGAAGCATGCGCCCGTCTCCTGGGATGTTCCTTGGAACCAATATAGGGAACCGGACGGCTCATGCCATGGCGCAGAAGCGAAAAGACGCCGTTCCGGACCGTCAGGCGGCCTCCGCATCGAGGCCGAGCAGAGAGCGGAGGCCGAGCTGGTTGTGGGTGGCGTCGGCCAGCGTGTACCGGCTGAGGACGGCGAGATAGGCTTCGAGCGCCTCGCCGAAGATGCCCTTGAGCCGGCAGATCGGCGAGATCGAGCAGGAGCCGCCGCCGCCCTGCATGCATTCGACCAGCGAGAAGTCCTCCTCGGTCCAGCGCACCAGCTCGGCGAGGTTGATCTCGTGCGGCTCCTTGGCGAGGCGGATGCCGCCGGAGCGGCCGCGCATGGTCGAGATCACGCCGAGGCGGCGCAGGCGCAGCGCCACCTTGAGCAAGTGGTTGCGCGACAGCCGGTAGGCGTCGGCGACGTCGCTGACGGTGCATGTGCGGTCGGGCCGGCTCGCAAGGAAGATCAGCATGCGAAGCGCGTAGTCCGTGTGCTGCGTCATGCGCATTTTTCGTCTCCGGATGGGGCTGGGGGACAGGCCGGATGCCGCATGGTGGTCAGGCTGGATACCATCTGACTCCACCGAGCGCATCTGAAATTCATGATTTTCGATCACGCGGGCGCGCCTATGTCGCGGCCCGCCGACACGCAGACACTATCTTTGGTTGTATTCGCAACTCAAAGTTTCATCATTCGGTTCTGCTTCGATACCCGGCATGATGAGACAGCTCCCCCCTTCTCCCCTCCGCATGATCGCAACCCAGGCCTCGGGCTCGACGGCCGTCGAGTTCGCGATCCTCGCCCCGGTCTATCTCCTGCTGATGCTGGGGATGACCGCCTACGGCATCTATCTCGGCGCCGCGCATTCCGTGCAGCAGCTTTCGGCCGACGCGGCGCGCACCGCCGTCGCCGGCCTCGACGCGCAGGAGCGGCAGGCGCTTGCCCGGCGCTTCATCGACGGCAACGCCGACGCCTATCTCTTCATCGACCGGACGAGGCTCGCCGTCGAGGTCGGCGACAAGGCGGACGACGCGAGCCAGTTCGACGTCGTTCTCGCCTACGACGCGAGCCGGCTGCCCATCTGGAGCCTGTGGCACGCGCTGCCGATGCCCGACCGGACAATCCGCCGCCGCGCGACAATCAGGATGGGCGGCATCTGATGCGCGCCCTCTCCGCACTGGCAAGCCTCCTGCGGCGCGCGCGCCACGACCGGCGCGGCCAGTTCGCCATGGCGAGCGCGATCATGATGCCGGTGGCGATCGTGCTCGCCGCGGTCGCCGTCGACACCGGCTCGCTCTATCTCGAAAAACGCCGCGCCCAGTCGCTGGCCGACATCGCCGCGATCACGGCCGCCGCCAACCTCCGCGCCCCGGAGGAGGCCGTGCGCGCCGCCTTCGCGGACAACGGCATCCACGGCGCGGCAATCGGCACCGTCGGCAAGGATCGCCGCGTCACGTGGCAGGCGGGCGCGGCGGCTGCAGAGGCAAGGGACAAGGTCATCCTCGCCCTCGGCGACTATGCCGGCTCGCCGGAGACCGATCCCGGCGACAGGTTCACCCTCGGCACGGACCCCGGCAGGATCAATGCCGTCAGGGTCACCTACAGCACCATCGGGCAGCGCCACTTCGGCGCGGCGCTGATCCCGCCGCCGACGATCACCGTGGATGGAACCGCAGCGATCGCCCGCAACGCTGCCTTCTCCATCGGCTCGCGGCTCCTCGGGCTCGACGACGGCATCGCCAACGCGCTGCTGTCGGGGCTGACCGGCTCCCGCGTCTCGCTGTCGGTGATGGACTACAACGCCCTCGTCGGCGCCGAGGTGACGCTGCTGTCCCTCCTCGACGCGCTGGCGGCCGAACTCGACCTCACCGCGGCCAGCTACAGCGAGGTGCTCGACGCCGACGTCACCATCGGCAAGCTCGCCAGGGCCATCGCCCGCATCGACGGCATCGGCCCGAAGGCCGAGGCGGCCGCGAGGAAACTCGCCCTGCAGGTGGGCGGTGCGAAGCAGGCATCCTTCCCCCTGTCGCGGCTGATCGGCCTCGACGAGCGGGCGACGCGGGCAACGATCTCCCAGGTCGGCGCCGAGGTCGCCATGATGGAGCTCCTGACGATGGGAGCGGTGGTTGCCGGCAGGGGCAGGCAGGTGGCGCTCGACCTCGGCGCGGCCCTGCCCGGGCTGCTCGCGGTATCCGTCGACCTCGCCATCGGCGAGCCGCCGCAGCAGTCGCCATGGTTCGCCGTCGGCGGCACCGGCGACGTGGTGCGGACCGCGCAGACGCGCCTCAGGGTGGTGGCGGAGATCGGCAACGACGCCAGGCTCGCCGGCCTCCTCGGCGCGCGCCTGCGCATCCCGCTCTATCTCGAGCTCGCCCATGCCGAGGCGCGGCTGAAGGACATCTCCTGCCCGACGGGAAGGCCCGACAGCCTCCGGGTGAAGGTGGCGGCGCGGCCGGGCATCGCCAATCTCTATCTGGCTGAGGTCGACCCGAAGAGGATCGCCGGCTTCGCCAGCCCCGCGCCGCGATCCGCCGCCCGCCTCGTCCAGCTTCCGCCGGTCGGCGTCACCGGGCAGGCCCAGGCCGAGATCGCCGCCGTCGCCTCCCGGGACCTGACCTTCACCGCCGACGACATCGCCGGGGACAAGGTCCGGCAGGTATCGACCGACACGGTCCTCACCTCGCTGACCGCATCGCTTTTCTCCAGCCTGTCGCTCGAGGTGAAGGTCGAGCTCGGCGTGCTCGGCATTCCGCTCGTCGCCCTGCCGCCGGATGCCACCGGCCTTCTCGGCCAGACGGTCGGAGCGGCAGCGCCCGCCCTCGACGCGGTGCTGAACGAGCTGCTGAAGCTGCTCGGCCTGTCGCTCGGGCAGGCGGACGTCCGTGTCCACGGCGCGACCTGCGGCCGCGCCGTGCTGGTCCAGTGAACGGCGATGGGCAGGGCGTCAGGCCGAAGCGCGTTCCACCGCGGCGAAGCGCGGGAAGAGCACGTTGTTCTCCAGATGGATGTGCTCCATCAGGTCCTCGACGAGCTGCGCGGTGCCGATATAGAGCGCCTGCCACGAGCGGCACGCGCCCTCCGGCGGCGAGAAGCCGTCGGTCATGGTGTCGAGCAGCTCCACGAACTGGCCCTGCCCGTCATGCTCGGCCCGCAGATCGGCGATCGAGCCGTCGAGCGGCCCGCCGCTTCCTGCTCGCATCGCCGGGAAGAGCTCGGCCTCCTCCTTCTGCATGTGCGTCTCCAGGTCGGCGGCCATGCGGCGCAGCGCCTCGGAGAGCCCCGCCGGCACGCGCGGATGGTCGCGGTGCACGGCCTCGACCTTGCGCGACAGGACGATCAGCTCCGGCAGGGCGCGCCGGTGCGCCTCGTGATAGCAGCTCTGGATGTGGTCGATCAGGTCGCCGCTGTCCATGGCGGAAGGCGCATCGACCGCCCCGGCCATGATGTCGGCCAGCGCCCGCTCCAGCTCGACCTGGTCGACGCCGCGCCGCTCGGCCGCCGCCGCCAGGTCGAGGTCGCCGTTGCAGCAGAAGTCGATCTTGAACCTGCGGAATACGGCCGTCGCGCCCGGCAGGCTGGCCGCGATGTCCCCGACCGTGCGCTGCCGCAATGCCGCGCCCTGATTGTCCCCGTTCATGCCCATGCTCCATCTCACTGATTTTCCGGAGGAACCATGGCGCGGCGTCACGTTGACGGCAGGCCCGGTTCGTTCAATACTGGTATTTAATATGCCATTTTTAAGCGCAATAATAGGTACTGTAAATGCCAATTAAGGAGAGGCCATGCGCCTTGCCGCCTTCACCGACTACGGCCTGCGGGCGCTGATGCTCCTGGCCGACGCGCCGCTGCAGGCCACGACGACGGCGCAGCTCGCGGGCCGGCTGGCCATTCCCTACAACCACCTGACCAAGGTGGTGCAGGATCTGGCGCGCGGCGGCTACATCGTCACCCAGCGCGGCGCCGGCGGCGGCATGAAGCTGTCGCGGCCGCCGGAGGAGATCCGGCTCGGCGAGGTGGTGCGGTTCCTCGAGCAGAAGCACGCGATCGTCGAGTGCTTCAGGGCCGACGGCGGCGACTGCCTTCTGACGCCGGGCTGCCGCGTCCGCGCCAAGCTGGCGGCGGCGCGCGAAGCCTTCATCGGCGAGCTGGACAAGAGCAGCATCGCCGACTGCGCCCATCCCGGCCCGCTGGCAGAGGCCGCCGGGGAGGCGCGCTAGAGGGTGAAGGTCAGGTGATGACGCTCGGCGCGGTCCGTCCGGTGCGCCGGGCGATGCCGGCGATCGCCTCTGCCGCCCGGGTCAGCGCGGCGAGCACCTCCTGCGTGTCGGCGTCGTGACGGGCCGGGTCCGGCTCGTAGCGCTCGATGTAGACGCGAAGCGTCGCGCCCGTCGTGCCGGTTCCCGACAGGCGGAAGACGATGCGCGAGCCGCCGGCGAACAGGACGCGCACCCCCTGCCCCTCGCTGACCGAGCCGTCGACCGGATCGCGATAGGCGAAATCGTCGGCCGCCTCGACCGCAAGGTCGCCGAACCGCTCCCCCGGCAGCGACGGCAGCTTTTCCCGCAGCGCCGCCATCAGGCTTTCGGCGGCGGCGGTGTCGATTCC
>JAEZXF010000047.1 GCA_023419995.1 Pseudomonadota bacterium
CTCATGCGTTCCCCCTTCCCTGCCGGGCGAAAAGCCGGAGGAGCGACTGGACGAACTGGCCCGCCGCGACGCGCGCGGCGACGCTCGCGCCGAAGCAGACCAGGATCTTGATCGGATAGACCGGGAAGTTGAAGACGCCGCCCGCGACCTCGCGGATGCGGACGCTGTCGAGCATCAGCGGCCATGTCTGGCGCGCGACGAGGTAGAGCGCGACCAGCGTTCCCAGGAGCGCCAGGCAGTCAGACAGGCGCCGGGCCGTGCCGCGCAGGCGCGTCGTCAAAAGGTCGACCACGATGTGGCTCTGCCGGGCCTGGACGTGGACGAGGCCGATGAACATGACGACCGCCAGCGCGGATTCCGCCATCTCGAAGGCCCCGACCACCGGCCGCCTGAAGAAGGCGGTGCCGATGATGTCGGCCGTGCCGACCACCATCATCAGGCCGAGGGCGGCCCAGCCGATCAGGGCGCTTGCGCGCAGACCCCACGCAAGCGCAGTCTCAGCGGCGTGCATGCGCATGCCGGTTCCTCCAGAAAAGAGCGACGGCCGGCCGGGGCCGGCGGGCGGCTACTGCCGGTAGGCCTCGAGGCGCTCGCGGACGAAGGCGGCGTGCGTCTTCGCGGCCTCGCCATGGCCGGCCTTGTCGAGATGCTCGACCCACAGGTCGAGGAAGTCGGGCAGCGCCTCTTCCATCTTCGCCTGGTCCTCGAAATGGACGAGCTCGACGCCCTTGGCCTTCAGCGTTTCGAGGCCGCTCGCCTCGGTCGCCTCGATCTCGTCGGCGGCCTTCTTCTCGGCCTCGTCCACCACCTCGTCGAACAGCGCCTTGAACTCCGGCGTCCACGAATCCCACACCTCCTTGTTGACGTAGGTGAGGTAGAGCGGCGTCGCGCCGAATTCGGCGTCGCTGGTGAACTTGGCGACCTCGAACAGGTTGTAGAGCACGGCCGTCTGGTAGTTGAGGTAGGCGCAGTCGACGGTGCCGCGCTGCAGGCCCTCATACATCTCGCCCAGCTCGATGTTGACCGGCACGGCCTTGAAGGTGGTGAAGACGATCGGGTGGAAGGTGCCGTAGGTGCGCACCTTGAGGCCGTCGAAATCGGCCAGCGTCTTCACCGGCTTGGTGCAGAGCAGGCGGTACTGCGGCAGGCCGCGATAGAGGAAGGGGTGCAGGTTCGCCGCGTCGAACTCGGCGCGAACCTCCTCCAGCGCCTCGTAGGCGTCCTTCTGGACCTGCGCGGCGGCCTCGGCGTTCGGGAAGATGATCGGCAGCGAATCGGCGAGGCCCGAGACCGGGAACTGGCTGAAGAAGTAGCCGATCGGGAAGTTGCCGATGTCGACCGCGCCCGCACCCACGAGCTCGACCATCTCGGCCGGCCCGCCCAGCGTGCCGCCGTGGAACATCTCGAACTTGACCTTGCCGTCGGTGCGCCTGGCGATCTCGTCGGCGACGAACTGGTCGATCACCGAGGTCGTGAAGCCCTCGGGCATGAAGTTCGCATAGCGAACCGACATCTGCGGGTAGTCCTGCGCCAGGGCCCCGGTGCTCACCACGAGCGCGAGCGCCGTCGTCGCGACGAAATTCCTCATAGCCATCCTCCTTAGCTGGATTTCGCCGATCATTGTCAGGTCTTTTCAAAAATGCAAGTATTTAGTTGCATTATCGTCGGGTGACAGTCGCGCCCCATGCGGGCTATTGCTGCGGCGGCGAAAATCGCGAGGGAGACAGGCGCGGCGATGGCGAGCGGGCAGAGCAGCAGGAAGGACGGCCGGCCGGCGGGCAAGGCGCCGGCCCGCAAGAAGGACCCGCTGTCGGCACCCAAGCGGCGGCGGCCCAAGCAGGAGCGCTCGCGCGCCACCGTCGACCAGATCCTCGCCGCCGCCGTCGAAGTGCTGGAGCATGGCGGCTTCGAGGCGGTGACCATGCAGGCGATCGCCAACGCCGCCGGCATCAACATCGCCACGCTCTACAGCTACTTCCCCAACAAGCACCACGTCCTGGCCCACCTCGCCCGCATCCGGCTCGACGAGAGGCTGGCCCTGCTGGAGCGCGAGCTCGGCGCCCTCAAGGAGCGCGACGACTGGATCGACGGCTACGGCGACGTGCTGCGCCATCTCTTCGTGCTGCGCGAGGGGCAGACGAGCTCCGCCGCCCTGCGCCAGGCCATGCACGCCTCCCCCCCGCTGTGGGAGATCGACCAGGAGGGCAACGCCCAGGCCGCCGGCATCGTCGCCGACCTGCTGCACGCGAAGTTTCCCGCGATCGGCCGCGAGGACATCGACATCCGCGCCCGGCTGATCGCCGAATACGTCACCGCGACGCTCGACTTCATCCAGCGCACCGATGCAGGCGAGCGGGAGAAGATCCTCGAGGAGATCGTCGCCCTGACGGCGGGCTATCTCGCCTCCTTCGCCCCCGCGGCGGACGGCGAAGGACGCGCGCGGCGCGGCGCCCGCTGAGGCGCGGAGTCCCCTTCGATCCGGCGCGGAACGGCCGGCAAAGGCGGCTCTTTTCCGGAAACCCCTTCCATGCGACCGATTTTCGGCTAAAACGCTTGCCAAGCTCGGCGGCGGCATTTCGCGCGCCCTATCCTCGAACACCGGTGAACGATGTCGGACGACAGCTTTATTCGTGAGGTAAACCAGGAGCTTCGCCAGGACCAGGCGAAGGCGCTTTGGGACCGCTACGGTACGGCGGTCATCGCCGCCGCGGTGGCCATCCTCGTCGCCACCTCGGCCTGGGTCGGCTGGGACTACTGGAGCCAGACCTGCGCCGACCGCTCCGGCGACGCCTATCTGCAGGCGCTGGAACTGGCCCGCGACGGCAAGACCGACGAGGCGAAGGCCGCGCTCGCCGCGCTCGAGGCCGGCGGCTACGGCGCCTATCCTGTGCTGGCGCGCATGCGCACCGCGACGCTCGCCGCCGAGGCGGGCGACCATGCCGGCGCGATCAGCGGCTTCGACAGCGTCGCGGCCGACGGCGCCGTGCCGGCGGCCATCCGCGAGATGGCGCGCCTGCGCGCCGCGCTGCTGCTCGTCGACACCGGCAGCTATGCCGACGTCGCCCAGCGCGTCGAGACGCTGACGGCCGAGACCAACCCGCTGCGTCATTCGGCCCGCGAGGCGCTGGCGCTCGCCGCCTGGAAGGAGGGCCGCACCGCCGATGCCGCCGCGCTCTACGGCCAGATCATCGACGACGAGGGCGCGCCGCAGAACATCCGCCAGCGCGCCACCCTGATGTCCGAACTGATCCGCGGTTCGGGCGCATCGTCCTGACCGCCCCCCGGGTGCCGCCCATGGGCCTCAAGGTCGCCATCGTCGGCCGCCCCAATGTCGGCAAGTCGACATTGTTCAACCGGCTGGTCGGCCGCAAGCTGGCGCTCGTCGACGACACGCCCGGCGTGACGCGCGACCGCCGCGTCCATGCCGCCAGGCTCTACGACCTGCGTTTCGACGTCATCGACACCGCCGGGCTGGAGGACGCGTCCTCCGCCTCGCTCGAGGGCCGCATGCGCGCCCAGACCGAGACGGCGATCGACGAGGCCGACCTCGTCCTGTTCCTGATCGATTCCAAGGTCGGCATCATGCCCGACGACCGCACCTTCGCCGACCTGGTGCGCCGCACCGGCAAGCCGGTGGTGCTCATCGCCAACAAGGCCGAGGCGCGCGGCGCGCAGGCCGGTATGCTGGAAGCGTGGGAACTCGGCCTCGGCGAGCCGATCCCGATCTCGGCCGAGCACGGCGAGGGCATGCCCGACCTGCGCGAGGCGATCGTCGCCGCCATCGGCGAGGAGCGCGCCTTCGCCCACGAGAAGGAGGAGGCGGCCGTCGCCGCCGCCGCCGGCGAGCCGCTGGTCGGCGAGGACATCGACGACCCCGACGCCGAGGACGTGCCGGAGTACGACGCGACCAAGCCGCTGCGCATCGCCGTCGTCGGCCGGCCCAACGCCGGCAAGTCGACCATGATCAACGCGCTGATCGGCGAGGAGCGCCTGCTGACCGGGCCGGAAGCCGGCATCACCCGCGATTCGATCTCGGTCGACTGGGACTGGCGCGGACGCCGGATCAAGCTGTTCGACACGGCCGGCCTGCGCCGCAAGTCGCGGGTGCAGGAGAAGCTGGAGAAGCTCTCCGTCGCCGACGGCCTGCGCGCCGTGCGCTTCGCCGAGGTGGTGATCGTCGTGCTCGACGCCACCATCCCCTTCGAGAAGCAGGACCTGCAGATCGCCGACCTGATCATCCGCGAGGGACGCGCGCCGGTCATCGCCTTCAACAAGTGGGACCTGATCGAGAACCCGCAGGAGACGCTGGCCGACCTGCGCGAGAAGACCGCGCGGCTCCTGCCGCAGGCCCGCGGCATCCGCGCCGTGCCGCTCTCGGCCGAGACCGGCCGCGGTCTCGAGAAGCTGATGGAGGCGGTCGAGGAGACGCACCGCGTCTGGAACCGGCGCATCTCGACCGGCAAGCTCAACCGCTGGCTGGAGGGCATCCTCGGCCACCATCCGCCCCCGGCCGTCGCCGGGCGTCGGCTCAAGATCAAGTACATCACCCAGGTCAAGACGCGGCCGCCGGGCTTCGTCCTGTCCTGCTCGCGTCCGGAGGCGATGCCGCAATCCTACGTGCGCTACCTGGTGAACAACCTGCGCGACAGCTTCGACATGCCGGGCGTGCCGATCCGCGTCGCCCTGCGCGCCTCGGAGAACCCGTTCGCCGGCCGCGCGAAGAAGAAGCGGTGATCCATCGTTGAACCGGCAGGGGTAGGGACGGCATGCTCGAACGACGCGAAAGCTACGAGGCGCTCTACCGCGATTTCCGCTGGCAAATCCCCGCGCGCTTCAACATCGGCGTCGCCGTCAGCGACCGCTGGGCCGCGGTCGAGCCCGGCCGCACCGCACTTCTTTCCCACCGCGCCGAAGGCGAGCCGGAACGCCTGACCTATGGCGAGCTGTCGGCCCGCTCCAACGCGCTCGCCAGCGCGCTGCGCGCCCGGGGCGTCGAGCGCGGCGACCGGGTGGCGCTGCTCCTGCCGCAGTGCTTCGAGGCGGCGATCGCCCATGTCGCGCTCTACAAGCTCGGCGCCATCGCCGTGCCGCTGGCGCTGCTCTTCGGGGTCGAGGCGCTCGAGTACCGGCTGAACGCGGCCGGGGTGAAGGCGGTGGTCACCAACGATGCCGGCCGCGCCAAGCTGGCGGGGATCCGCGCCCGCCTGCCGCAGCTCGAGACCGTCGTCTCGGTCGACGGGGCGGCGGCCGGCGCGCTCGATTTCCACCGGCTCGTCGCCGACCATGCGCCGCATTTCGCGGCCGAGGACACCGGGCCCGACGATCCGGCGCTGATGATCTTCACCTCCGGCACCACCGGCCCGCCCAAGGGGGCGCTGCACGGCCACCGGGTGCTGCTCGGCCATCTGCCCGGCGTGCAGATGCCGCACGAATTCCTGCCGCAGCCGGGCGACCTCTTGTGGACGCCGGCGGACTGGGCCTGGGCCGGCGGCCTGCTCAACGTGCTCCTGCCCGGCCTCTATCTCGGCGTGCCGGTGGTCGCCGGCCGCGCCGAGCGCTTCGAGCCCGAGGCCGCGCTCGGCCTGATGGAGAAGATGCGCGTGCGCAACGCCTTCATCCCGCCGACGGCGCTCCGGATGCTGAAATCCGTCACGGGGATCGCCGGTCGCTTCGACCTTTCCCTGCGCAGCATCGGCTCGGGCGGCGAATCGCTCGGGCGCGAGACCTATGACTGGGCCAAGGCGGAGCTCGGCCTGTCGATCAATGAGTTCTACGGCCAGACCGAGTGCAACCTCGTGCTCGCCTCCTGTGCCGCGCTCGGCGTCAGCCGCGGCGGTGCCATCGGCAAGCCGGTACCCGGCCATGTCGTGGCGGTGGTCGACGAGGAGGGCCGCACGGTGGAGACCGGCCGGGCCGGCCAGATCGCGGTGCTGCGGCCCAACCCGGTGATGTTCCTCGAATACTGGCGGAATCCGGAGGCGACGGCCAAGAAATTCGTCGGCGACTGGATGACCACCGGCGACCAGGGCATCGAGGACGAAGACGGCTACATCCATTTCTTCGGCCGCGACGACGATGTCATCACCTCGGCCGGCTACCGCATCGGGCCGGGCGAGATCGAGGACTGCCTGACCGGGCACCCGGCCGTGACGCTGGCCGCCGCCGTCGGCAAGCCCGACCCGCTGCGCACAGAGATCGTCAAGGCCTATGTGGTGCTGAAGGACGGCCACGCGCCGACGAAGGCGCTGGCCGACGAGATCAGCCAGTGGGTGCGCGAGCGGCTGTCGGCGCACGAGTACCCGCGCGAGGTCGAGTTCGTCGAATCGATGCCGCTGACCACGACCGGCAAGGTCATCCGCCGCATCTTCCGCGACCGCGCGCGGGCGGAGGCAGAAGCGTCCTGAAGCCAATGGGCCGGCCGGCGGCGCTGCCCCTCATCCGGCCCTTCGGGCCACCTTCTCC
>JAEZXF010000095.1 GCA_023419995.1 Pseudomonadota bacterium
GGGTATAGGCGCGCAGCGCATGCTGCACCCGGTTGCCGAGCTGGGCCAGCACCGTTTCCGGCACGTCGAGCGGGTTCTGGGTGACGAAATAGACGCCGACGCCCTTGGAACGGATGAGCCGCACCACCTGCTCGACGCGTTCCACCAGCGCGCGCGGCGCCTCGTTGAACAGGAGATGCGCCTCGTCGAAGAAGAAGACGAGCTTCGGCTTGTCGGGATCGCCCACCTCCGGCAGCTCCTCGAACAGCTCGGAAAGCAGCCACAGCAGGAAGGTCGCGTAGAGGCGCGGGCTGCGCATCAGCCTGTCGGCCGCCAGCACGTTGATCGCGCCGCGGCCGTCGCGCGTGGTGCGCATCAGGTCGGCGATCTTGAGCGCCGGCTCGCCGAAGAAGTTGTTGCCGCCCTGCTCCTCCAGCACCAGGAGCTGGCGCTGGATCGCCCCGACGGACTGGCGGGTGACGTTGCCGTAGCGGGCGCCGATCTCCTGCGCGCGCTCGGCCATGTTGGCCAGCATCGACTGCAGGTCCTTCATGTCGAGGAGCAGCAGCCCCTCCTCGTCGGCGAGACGGAAGGCGATGTTGAGCACGCCTTCCTGCGCTTCCGACAGGTTCATCAGCCGCGACAGCAGCAGCGGGCCCATCTCGGAGATCGTCGCGCGGATCGGGTGGCCCTGCTCGCCGAACAGGTCCCAGAAGATCACCGGGAACTCGGCGAATTCGTAGGGCTCGAGCTTGATGGTCTCCGCGCGCTTCAGCAGGAAGTCCTTCGCCTCGCCCATCTGGGAGACGCCGGCCAGATCACCCTTGATGTCGGCGCAGAACACCGGGACGCCGGCGCTGGAGAAGCCTTCCGCCAGCACCTGGAGCGTCACCGTCTTGCCGGTGCCGGTGGCGCCGGTGACGATCCCGTGGCGGTTGGCGAACTTCAGCAGCAGTTCCTCGGCCTTCTGATAGCTGTCGTCGGGCTTCCGGCTCGCGCCGAGGAAGATGCTCTTCTGCTGGTCGTCCCACATGTCTCGTCTCCGATCCTGTCCCCTGCCGGTATAGCCAGCGCCGCCGGCACTGCCAATGCGCTTAACGCGGCGGCCCGTTGCCGAATGAACACACGGCGCATGAATCGCCTCCACAGTGCGTGACAATGCGCCGCCGCCGCATTGCAGCAGACGGCCTGCGACCATATCTTGCCGCGCGGGAGCCTTGCGGGAGGGGCAACCACGGGAGAAGACATGGAAGCGGCCATCATCAGCACCGGCATATTCAGGCCGATCGACCGCTCCCAGTGGCTGGAGACGCCACGGTCGGGGGCTCCCCTGTCGCAATCCTATGCCGACCTTCATTTCGAGCGCCTGCGCCAGAATGGCACGGAGGACGGGGCGATCGCGCATCCCGGCGCCGGCTGGACCATCGTGCAGCGCATCGACGACACCGACGCGCGCCGCGCCAACCACCAGGCGCAGGAAGACATCGCCGCCGGCGCGACCGGCCTCGCCATCGTCTTCGAGGGCGCGCCCAACGCCTTCGGCTACGGCCTGCCCGCGCGCCCCGAGGCCCTTGCCGCCGCGCTTCACAACATTCCCCTCAACCGGGTGTATCTGCGCATCGACGTCCACCCCGCCAGCCGCGCCTCGGTCGACTGGCTGATCGAGCTGATGCGCCGCCGCAAGGTCGATCCCGGCCGGCTCAGCCTGTCCTTCGGCATCGATCCGGCCGCCATCTTCGCCTGCAACGGCGCGCTGCGCATGTCGATCGAGGCGCTTCACGCCTCGATGCCGCAGTCGCTCGCCCACTTCTTCTCGATGGGCATTCCCGCCGTGCTGCTCGAGGCGGACGGCCGCGTCATCCACAATGCCGGGGGTAGCGAGGCGCAGGAGCTCGGCTTCATGCTGGCCTCGGCCGTGTCGCACATGCGCATGTTCCAGGAGGCGCGCCAGCCGCTGGTCTATGCCGCGCCGCATATCGGCTTCGCCATCGCCATCGACCAGAACCAGTTCCTCTCGGTCGCCAAGCTGCGCGCGCTGCGCAGGCTGTGGGCCAAGATGCAGGAGATCTGCTCCATCCCGCCGTCGGCTGCCAAGGTGCATGCCGAGACGTCCTACCGGATGATGAGCGCGCGCGATCCCGAGACCAACATCCTGCGCACCTCGCTCGCCACCTTCGCGGCCGCCGCCGGCGGCGCGGACACGGTGAGCGTGCTTCCGCACAGCCTGCCGCACGGCCTGCCGGAAAGCCGGGCGCGGCGGCTGGCGCGCAACGCGCAGCTCGTCCTGTCGGAGGAGACGCATCTCACGTTCCTCGGCAACCCCGCCGCCGTCTCCGAGGACCTCGACATCCTCTCGGCCTCGCTGTGCGAGGCTGCGTGGGAGGAGTTCCGCCAGATCGAGGCGGAGGGCGGCGTGCTCGCCAGCCTGATGGCCGGGCACCTTCAGCGCCGCGTGGCCGAAGCGCGGGCGCAGCGGCTGGAGAGGTTGCAGAACGACGGCCTGCGGATCGTCGGCGACACGCTGCACCTGCCGGCGCATACGCCGTCGGCCGTGCCGGTCCTGAAGTCCGACCGCCGCGCGCCGCCCACCGACGGCGTGGTGTTCTGCGAGAAGCTGCCGACCGTCCGTCACGACGAGATGCTCGAAAGCGCCTGACCAGCCGCCGGACGGGCGGGGCTTCCGCCCCGCTGGCATGCATCGTGCCTCGCTCCCTTCAGACCCAAGGGAGCTGTGCCGAAAATGAACAGACGCCGCCTCATGGCCTCCGCGCTCGGCCTTGCCGCCGGCGGCGCGGCCGTCCGCCCGGCATCGAGCCGGCCGCTCGCCGACCTCACGGTGACGGCGGCCATCCGCGGCTCCCTCAACGCCTCCGAGTTCGACGTCTGGCCCGACGCCCTCGACGACCAGAGCCGCGCCTTCCGCCGCATGCTGGAGAAGGCGTCGGAGCGCGACGCGCCGGTATTCCTGCCGCCCGGCGACTACGTGGTCTCCAACATCCGCCTGCCGCGCAGCGTGCGGCTCGCCGGCATTCCGGGCGCGACCCGCATCGTCTATGGCGGCGACGGCTATCTCTTCGCCGCCGAGGATGCGGCGACCGTCGAGCTTTCCGGCCTCACCTTCGACGGGGCCAACCGCCCGCTCTGGCAGGAGGCGCAGGCGCTGGTGGAGATGCGCCGCGTCGCCGGGTTCACGATGGACCGCTGCGAAATCTTCGGCAGCGGCGGCTCCGGCCTCGCGCTCGAGCGCGTCTCCGGCCGCGTCGAGCGCTCGACCATCGCGGGAGCTGCGGCCTACGCGCTCTACAGCGT
>JAEZXF010000296.1 GCA_023419995.1 Pseudomonadota bacterium
CCGGAACATCGGCACCTTCTGGCCGTTCTCGCTCGCCTGGAACTCGACCCGCAGCTTCATGCCGACCTCGAGCTCGTCGGCGGAGCACCCGACGATGTTGGTCATCATCGTCACGCCCTCGTCGAGCGTCACGTAGGCGATGGCGTAGGGCACCTTGGCCCTGCGCATGACGCTGTAGGAATAGAGCGTGCCGGTGCCGCCGGCCTCGACGAGCTCCGTGTCCGCCGCCAGGCAGCGCGGGCAGCGCGTGCGCGGGTAGAAATGCGCCTCGCCACACGCTCTGCAGCGCCCGAACAGGAGCCGCCCCTCGTTCGCCGCCTCCCAGTAGGCCCGCGTGTCGACCGTGGGCTCGGGGCTCGCCGCGACGCGTTCGCCAAGCATGTCCGCCATCACTGCGCCTCCAGAATGAGCGTCGCCGCCGCGTGCCGCGTGCCGAGCGAGCCGCCCATGGCCTGCGCCAGCGCGAGGCGGCAATCCCTGACCTGCACCGCCGGGGCGGCCTCGCCGCGCAGCTGGCGCACGGCCTCGATGATCTTGGTCATGCCGCCGCGATAGCCGGGGTGGTTGTTGCACAGGCCGCCGCCGTCGGTGTTGACGGGAAGCCGGCCGACCCCGGAGATCAGGCCGCCGTCGGCGACGAAGCGGCCGCCCTCGCCCTTGGCGCAGAAGCCGAGATCCTCGAGCTGGGTGATGACGGTGATGGTGAAGCTGTCGTAGATCGAGGCGTAGTCGATGTCCTGCGGCTTGAGGCCAGCCTCGGCGAAGGCGTCGGCGCCCGACCACGCCGCGGCGGAATAGGTCAGGTCGATGCGGCCGCCGTTCTGGTGCTTGGCGGCCTCGCCATGGCCCAGGACCGTGACCGAGCGGCGCTTCAGGTCGCGCGCGATCTCCGGCCGCACGACGACGGCCGCGCCGCCGCCGTCGCTGACGATGCAGCAATCCATGCGGTGCAGCGGGTCGGCGATCATCGGCGAGGCGAGCACCTCCTCGACGGTCACCGGCTTCGGCATCATCGCGTGCGGATTGTGCTGCGCATGCTGCGAGGCGGCGACCTTGACCCAGGCGAGCTGCTCGGCCGTGGTGCCGAACTCGTGCATGTGCCGCATCGCGGCGAGCGCGTATTCGTTGACCAGCTCGGCGCCGTAGGGCAGCTCGAACTGGAGGTCCGGGGTCGAGGCCGGGAACGGACGCGGCGCGACACCGCCGGCCGCCGCCTCGGCGCGCGGACGCCCGGCCATCGAGATGACGGCAACGTCGAGCTTGCCGGCGGCAATCGCCTCGGCGGCATGCGCCACATGCGACAGATATGTTGCGCCACCGCTCTCGGACGCCTCCATGTGGCGCACGCGCATGCCGAGATAATCGAGCATGGACAGCGCGCCGAGGCCGGGCGCATCGCCGTCGCAGAAGAAGCCGTCGACGTCGCCGATCGACAGGCCCGCGTCGTCGAGCGCGCCGCGGATGACGTCGGCGTGCAGCTCAGCCAGCGAGATGTCGTCCGCGCGGCGTGTCGGATGTTCGTAGACGCCTGCGATGCAGGCCTTGCCCCTGATGGTCATAGGCTCCTTCCCGTTGTCGTCCCGGCGGCCTTCAGCCACCCCGGCAAGCCTGCCGATCCGCCCTCCCGGCCGCGACGCTTCCGTATCGATATGGAACTATCTGGACAGGGTCAATAGACAACACTCTATTCATCAGACGACATTTGTCCTCCAGCTGCGAGCATGGTTATTTCACGATATGAAACATTCATTGCATATTGACACGCTTGTCGTCGCAGGCTTAGACCTAGACGCTGCGAGGAACAGGAGGAGTTCGTGACGCATTTCAAGGTCGGCGACGCCGTCGTGCGCCGGATCGAGGAAGTTCTCCAGCTGGGCTATACGCCGGAGTTCATGCTTCGGGATTTCGACGCGTCCATGCTCGACCGGCACCCGGTGGCGGGTGATCCGGGCTTCATCGAGCGCGAGTCGGGCCGCTACTGGAGCAGCATCCACTCCTGGCTCATCACGCTGAACGGCAAGAACATCCTGATCGACACCTGCTCGGGGAACGGCAAGGCGCGCGCGCTGCCGATCTTCCAGCGCTTCCACATGCTCGACTTCCCCTACATGGAGAACCTCGCGCGGGCGGGCTTCAGGCCGGAGGACATCGACGTCGTCTTCTGCACGCACCTCCACGTCGACCATGTCGGCTGGAACACGCATGCGGTGAACGGCGAGTGGGTCCCCGCCTTCCCCAACGCGCGCTACGTCTTCGGCCGCAGGGAGTACGAGCACTGGACGGGCGACGGCAAGGGACCCGAGGTCTTCCCCGAGAACGTCGCGGTGATCGAGGACAGCGTGCTGCCGATCGTGGCCGCGGGCCGGGCCGAGTTCATCGACGACGGCGACGAGATCGTCCCCGGCCTCCGGGTCGAGGCAGCGCCGGGCCATACGCTCAACCAGCTCATGGTGAAGTACGAGGCGCCGGGCGGCGGCTTCGTCATCTCGGCCGACGTCATCCACCATCCGGTGCAGGTCTACGAGCCGCAGGTGACGAGCCGGTTCTGCGAGTATGTCGACCTCGCCGAGCAGACGCGGCGCAAGCTCCTCGACTATTGCGCGGACAACAACGTCCTGCTGATGCCGATGCATTTCGGCGTGCCGCATGCCGGGCGGATCTTCCGCACCGACGGCGGCTACGGCTTCGCGCCCGAGGCGCCGGAGTAGACGCAACCCGCGGCAACCACAATTGCGGAAGGCGCCCCGGCGACCCCCGCTGAACCTGGGTAGAGTGAACCATGGGCTACACGATAGCGGAAAAGATCCTGGCCCGCGTGTCCGGCAAGGACCACGTGAAGGCGGGCGACGAGGTGATGGCGAAGCCCGACTACGTCATCGCCTACGACTTCCCCGGATACACCGACGTCTACTTCCGGCAGATGAAGGAGGAGTTCGGCATCGACAAGGTGGCCGAACCCGACCGCTACGCCATGTTCATCGACCACATGGTGCCGGCGGCGACGCCGAAGGAGGAAGAGCTCCACATCATCACGCGCACCTGGTGCGCGGAGAACGAGGTGCCGCTGTTCGAGCGCAAGGGCATCGGCCATCAGGTCGCGTCCGAGGTCGGCTATGCGGTGCCGGGCGCCTTCGTCGTCCACTTCGACGGCCACATCAGCCAGCTCGGCACCTTCGGCACACTTGCCATGGGCATCCGCCACAGCCTGCTCGAGGCGCTGGTGCGCGAGCGCATCTCGATACGGGTGCCCAAGACGGTCCGCGTCAACCTCACCGGCACGCTCGGCAAGGGCGTGATGGCGCGCGACGTGTTCCACCACCTGGTGCGCGTCATGGGCCCGGCCTCCTGCCGGTTCCAGGTGCTGGAGCTCGGCGGCCCCGCCCTGTCGCAGATCTCGACCGAGGGCCTCCAGACCATCACCGGCCTGGCGATGTTCACCGGCGCCATCACCGCCATCGTCAATCCCGACGAGGAGCGCCTCGCCTATGCGCTGCCGCGCGCGCGCAAGAAGCTGGAGCCCGTCTTCAGCGATCCCGACGCGGAGTATTCGGCGGTCTACGAGATCGACCTCGACCAGCTCGAGCCGCTGGTCGTCGTCCCGCCCACGCCGGCGAACTCGCGCAACCTGACCGAGTATGAGGGGCTGGAGCTCAATGTCGGCTATCTCGGCTCGTGCGCCTCGGGGCGCATCGAGGACCTGCGCATCGCGGCCAGCATCCTCAAGGGGCGCCAGGTGGCGCCGGGCTTCCAGCTCAACGTGGTGCCGACCAGCCAGGAGATCATGGCTGCCGCCGGCCGCGAGGGCCTGCTGTCGATCCTGGCCGAGGCGGGCGCGTTCATCTCGGCGCCGACCTGCGACTACTGCTTCGGCCGCATCGGCACGATGACCGTCAAGCAGCGCGCCGTCTCGACCGGCACGCTCAACGTCCGCGGGCGCATGGGCAGCCCGGATTCGGAGATCTACCTGTGCAGCGCCGCCACCGTCGCGGCCTCGGCGATCGAGGGCAAGATCGCGGATCCCAGAAAGTACATGTGAGGGGCCAATGACGCTGAAGACACTTCGCGGCCGGGTCGCATTCATCTTCGACGAGATCAACTTCGACATCGACCAGATCGTCGGCGTCAAGAACATCAAGATCACCGACATCGAGGAGCTGGCGGCGGTGGCGATGCAGGCCTACGACCCGGACTTCCGGGCGAAGGTGAAGCCGGGCGACATCCTCGTCGGCAACCACAATTTCGGCTACGGCCACCCGCACTACCCGCCGATGCGCGCGATGCGCCACATGGGCATCGCCGGCGTGGTCTCCGAGTCGTTCTCGCCCGGCTACTGGCGCGGCGAGATCAACATGGGCTTCCCGCAGGCCACCTGCCCCGGCATCCTCGGCATGGTCGAGCGCTGGGACGAGATCGAGGTCGACTACGACGCCAACGAGGTCCGCAACCTGACCAGGGGCACGTCGCTGCCGATCGAGCCGCTTTCGGTGGCCGACCGGGGGACGCTCGTTGCCGGCGGCCTGATCGGCTACATCAAGCAACGCGAAGCCGCCGCCACCGACGGTCAGCAGGAAAAGGGAGTTTGACATGATGAAACGCGGCGCAAGCGCGGAGTTCCGCGAGCGGGTTCTCGCCCAGAAGACGGTGTGGATGGGCGGCGCCTACGACGCCTTCTCCGCCAAGATGATCGAGCGGTCCGGCTTCGAGGCCATCATGACCAGCGGCTTCGGCGTGTCGGCCTCGCTCCTCGGCATGCCCGATGCCGAGCTCTACACCCTGACCGAGAACGTCGGCGTCGTCCGCAACGTCGTCAACGCGGTGGACGTGCCGGTCGTCGCCGACATCGACACCGCCTACGGCAACGCCATCAACGCGATGCGCTCGATCCGCGAGTTCGAGAACGCAGGCGCGGCGGGCGTGATCATGGAGGACCAGGTCGCGCCGAAGCGCTGCCCGATCTGCGTCGCCGGCGTCGAGACCATCCCGATGGAGGAAGCGGCGAAGAAGATCGAGGCGGCCGTCGAGGCCCGACGCAACCCCAACATGCTGATCATCGCCCGCACCGACGCCTCGACGGTGCCGGAGGCCATCGCGCGCGCCAAGGCCTATGTGGCGGCGGGCGCCGACGTCGTCCAGCCGATCAGCAACACCTTCCGCAACCTCGACGCGCTGAAGTCGCTGCGCCAGGAGGCCGGCGTGCCGCTGTCCCTGCAGGTCCTCGGCTGGCTCGAGCAGGAGCTGGCGCCGGGCGACATCGAGAGCGTCGCCGGCCTCGCCACCTTCCCGCTCGTCCCGCTGATGAGCGTGGCGCAGGTGCTGCAGGAGAACCTCGCCCAGCTCGTCAAGGACAAGCACTCGCGCAACCTGCCGCACAAGCGGATGGTCCACCACGACTTCGTCGAGCTCATCGGCTTCAAGGAGATCGAGGCGCTGCAGATCAAGTATCTCGAGGACGCCCCGGGCCGCGACGCGGCCTGACCGCTCCCCCTCCCAAGCAAAAGGGCGGCCTTCGGGCCGCCCTTTCCGCATGCGGGACCATCCGCAAGGACGGCGCGGCCGTCCGGGCGAGCTCAGCCGCCGTAGAGCGCCGCGCGCTCCGCCTCGTAGGGCGAGTAGGTCTCCTTCATGATCGCGCAGTTGAGGAGCATCCGCGCCACCGGCGTCGCATCCCCCTCCCGGTAGAGCGTCGTGCGGACCCAGACGCTCTCGGTGCGCCGGCTGCCGCTCAGGAACACCGCCTCGCGCGCGACCTCGTAGGCGCAGTCGACGAAGACCGGGCCGTCGAGAAGCCGGATCTCCTGGTCGGCGAACAGGCCCACGGCCGGACCGCGGACCCCGATCAGGCTCTCGTCCCAGCTGTGCTGCATCAGCACGCTGACCATCTCCATCGGCACGATCGGGCGCCCCCAGCGGTTGCCGCTGCCCGAATAGGCGGGCGACGGCTCGGTGATGACACGGAGCTTGTCGGCGAGCGAGAACGGGTAGAGCGGCCCCATGCGGGTATCCGGCGCCATCCGGACCGCGACGCGGGGAACGGCGGCGCCGATCCGCACGTCGCGCAGGATCACCGCGTCCTGCAGCGGCGCGAGCTGCGCCAGCCTCGCCTCGAGCGCGGTCTCGCCGGCGCCCGGTCCTGCGGACGCCGTGCCGCGCAGCACCTCCGTGCCGTCGGCCTTGGTCATCCAGATCTCGGCCTGCCCCTCGCCGGCCTCGGGACGGCGCAGCCACGCGACGACTCCCTCGCCGTCGAAGGAGGGTGCGCGGTAGTGGACGGAGATGCAGCCCGTCGCCAGCCATTCGTCGCCCCAGACGGCGCAGGCCAGCGGCGCGAACTGCGAGAAATGGGTCGGACCCTCGATGGTGCCGCCCTCGAAGCCCAGCCCGCGCGCCGTGGCGTCGTCGTGGATGGAGGCATGGCCGGCATAGTCCTGCCCGGCCAGCATCTGCCGCGGGTGCCGCACGGGGCCGCGCAGCACGCCGGCCTCCTCGGCGATGACGGTGTCGAACAGCTCTGCCATGGCGCTCCGCTCCCTATCCCGCCAAGCGGGCGAGCCGCTCGCGAATGATCCCTTCGGCCTGCGCCATGATGCGGTCGATCAGCTCGCGGACGGTCGGCACGTCGTCGATGAGGCCCGCGACCATGCCGCAGGACCACGCCCCGATATCGGGCTTGCCTTCCTTCATCACCGCGGCGTAGACGCCGGCCACTTCCCGGGCGATGTCCTCGAAGCGCAGCTCGGGACCGCGGGCGCGCTCCGTCTCGAGGATGCGCTCGACCGCCGGGTTGACGAGAACCCGCTCCGTGTTGCGCAGCGGCCGCATGATGAGGCGCGTGTCGCGCTCGTCAGCAGCGACGATCGCCGCCTTGACGTTGTCGTGGACCGGGGCCTCCTTCGTCGCCAGGAAGCGCGTGCCCATGTTCACGCCGTCGGCGCCGAGCGCCAGCGCCGCGACCAGCGAGCGGCCGTCCGCCATGCCGCCCGAGGCGACGAAGGGGATCGTCAGCGCATCGGCGGCGCGCGGCAGCAGGATCATGTTAGGGATGTCGTCCTCGCCGGGATGGCCGCCGCACTCGAAGCCGTCGACCGACAGCGCGTCGCATCCGATGGCCTGCGCCTTCAGCGCATGGCGGACCGAGGTGCATTTGTGGATGACGCGGATGCCCGCCGCCTTGAGGGCCGGCAGGTACTGCTGCGGATTGTTGCCGGCCGTCTCGACGATGCCGACGCCGCCGCGGACGATCGCGTCGATCAGCCCCGGATAGTCCGGCGGCGAGACCATCGGCAGGAAGGTCAGGTTGACACCGAAGGGCTTGTCGGTCAGCTCGCGGCAGCGGGCGATCTCGCGAGCGAGGTTCTCCGGCGTCCGCTGCGTCAGGCCGGTGATGATGCCGAGGCCGCCGGCGTTGGACACCGCCGCGGCGAGCTCGGCATAGCCGACCATGTGCATGCCGCCCTGGATGATCGGGTGCTGGATGCCAAACAGCTCGGTGATGCGTGTCCTCACGCGCGTCCCTCCGTTCGCTCCGGGGCGGAAACCGCCGCGCGGGGCGCGCGGCGGCCGCGCCCGGTCAGGAAAGATAGGCCGTCATGACCTCGGGGCTTTCCCTCAGCTCGGCGGCTGTTCCCTCGACGACGATCTCGCCGCGCCGCATGACGTAGCCGTAGTCGCAGACCGAGAGCGCGATCGCCGCGTTCTGCTCGACCAGCAGGATCGACTGGCCCTGCTTGTGCAGGGCGACGATGGCGTCGAACACGAGGTCGACGATCGACGGCGCGAGGCCCATCGACGGCTCGTCGAGGACGAGGACCTGCGGCTCGGTCATCAGCGCGCGGCCGATGGCGAGCATCTGCTGCTCGCCGCCCGACAGCAGGCCCGCCCTCTGCTGGCGGCGCTCCTTCAGCCGCGGGAACAGCTCGTAGACGCGCTCAAGCTTTCCGCCGTTGGTGGCGCGGCCGGCGAAGCCGCTGAGGTCGAGGTTCTCCTCGACGGTGAGCGGGGCGACGACCATGCGGCCCTCCGGCACCAGGGCGAGGCCCTGGCGGATGACCTGGTGCACCTTCAGGCGCGAGATCTCGCGGTCCTGCAGCGTGATCGAGCCTTCGACCGGCCGGTGGAGCCCGGCGATGCTGCGCAGGGTGGTCGACTTGCCGGCGCCGTTGGAGCCGAGGACGACGCAAAGCGAGCCCTGCGCCACCTTGAGGCTGATCCCCTTGACCGCGCGGATCGCGCCGTAGCTAGCCGACAGGTTGGATACGTGTAGCATCGTTCTTCCGTCCGAAATAAGCAGCCTGCACCTCGGGATCGTCGATGCAGCTACGCGGCGTGCCCTCCGCGAGGAGCTTGCCGAAATTCATCACCGTGCAGCTGTCACAGAATTCCGTGACCAGCCCCATATTGTGCTCGACCATCAGGATGGTGAGGCCGCTGTCGCGCAGCTCGTGCACCAGCCGGCCGATCGCCTGGCTCTCGGCATGGTTCATGCCCGCCGTCGGCTCGTCGAGAAGCAGGAGCTTGGGGTCGGACCCCAGTGCACGCGCGATCTCGATGCGCCGCTGCTCGCCGTAGGAGAGCGTCTCGGCGAGCACGTCGGCCTTGTCGGCCATGCCGACGCGGCCGAGAAGGGCGAGCGACTTCGCCCGCGCCTCCTCCCAGTCCCGGCGCGCCTTCGGCAGGCCGGCGAACGAGGCGAGCAGGCTGGAGCCGCGGCGCAGGTAGCAGCCGGTGAGCACCTGCTCGAGCGCGGACATGCCGCTGAACAGGCGCACGTTCTGGTAGGTGCGGCTGATGCCGAGGGCGGCGATATCGTGCGGCGCCCGCGCCTCGAGATGGTGGCCCTCGAACAGGATCTCGCCGCCCGTCGGGTGGAAGAGGCCGGTGATCAGGTTGATGACCGTGGTCTTTCCGGCGCCGTTGGGGCCGATCAGCCCGTGCACGGCACCCTTGCGCACCGCGGTCGACAGCCCGCCGACGGCCGCGACGCCGCCGAAATTCTTGACGACCGCGCGCAGCTCCAGAAGCGTCTGCGTATCATGCATCGGCCTGCTCCCCGGTTTCCTTGCGGCGGGACTTGCGCAGCTTGAACACCCGCGGGTCGATCAGGCCGCGCGGCAGCAGGATCATGATGACCAGCAGGACGAGGCCCTTGGCCACGTCCTGGATCTCCGGCACGACCGCCTGCATCGTCGTCGGCAGGGCGGTGAACACGAAGGCGCCGACGATCGGGCCGAACCAGTGGAACGAGCCGCCCAGCACGGTGGAGGCGATCATGGTGAAGGCCAGCGCGAGGAAGTAGGTGTCGGCCGAGATGAACTGAAGCGTCGTCGCCAGCGCAGCGCCGCCGATGCCGCCCACCGCCCCGCTGATGAGAAAGGCGATGAACTGGATGCGGTAGGTGCTGATGCCCATGGTCGAGGCGACCGAGGGATCCTCGCGCACGGCGCGCGACACCAGGCCGTACCAGGAATTGTGCATGCGGTAGAAGGCGAAGGCGGTGATCGCCAGCGCGATGACGAGCTCGAGCACGCTGACGCGGACCGGAACCAGCATGCCCTGCACGCCGCCGGTCAGGGTCGGCGTGTTGAGCACGACGACGCGGGTGATCAGCACCAGCGCGAGGCTGGCGAGCGCCATCCAGTGCGTTTCGAGCCGCAGGAAGATGACCGCGATGATGGCCGCCGCGATGCCGCCGGCGACGCCCGCCAGCATGAAGCCCACCAGCGCCGGCACGTTGAAGATGCCGATCATCTGCGCGGCGAAGAAGCCGCCGACCGCCGCGAACATCACCGTGGTGAAGCTGAGCACGCCGGCCGACAGCACGGCGTAGCAGCTCAGCGCGATGAACGAGTTCACGAGGCCGAAGGCTATCGTGGCAGAGTAGGCTGCCCAGAAATCCAGAATAGCTTCCATCGTCAGGCTCTCAGGAAATTGCCGCTGCCGAAGATGCCGCGGGGCCGCATCACGAGGAAGGTCAGCAGCAGGATGTAGGTGAAGCCGTCACGGAAGGTCGTGGACAGGTACTGGGCGATGAACACCTCGCAGATGCCGAGGAGGATGCCGGCCAGCACCGTGCCGCGCACGTCGTCATAGCCGCCGACGACGACGGCGGCGAAGCCCTTCAGCAGCAGGCCCTCGCCGAGCATGTAGGATATGTTCGACGTCGCCGCGCCGCCCAGCACGCCGGCGAGGCCCGAGGTGGCGCCGGCGAGAAACGCGGTCAGCAGGATGACCATGCGGGAATTGACGCCGCCGAGCGACGCGGCCTCCTCGCTCCAGCCGACGGCGCGCATGGCCGCGCCGATCCGCGTCTTCTGGATCAGCAGGTAGATGCCCACCGCGCAGAACAGCATGGCGCCGATGATGATCAGCTGCATGTAGGGGATACTCATGAAGCCGAGATGCAGCATTCCGCGCGGATAGGTGCGCGACGGGAACGCCCAGCTCTGGTGGTTCGTCGCCATGCCCGCGAGGCTGTCAAGAATGATGAGAAAGGCGATGCTGGTGATCAGTGCCCCCAGCATCCCCGTCTTCTTGTTCCTGAGCGGCTGGAAACCGATCTGGTCGACGGCGACGGCCAGAAGGCCACCGCCGATCACGCCGACCGCGATCGCAACCGGAAACGACACGTCGTACCAGATCACCGCGAAGTAGCCGATGATGGCGGCCCAGCTGGCATAAGAGCCGTGGGCCGTGTTCAGGATCCCGAGCGTGGCGAAGACCAGCCCGAAACCGATGCCGAACAATCCATACAGAGAGCCGAGCGAGATGCCGTTCACCAGCTGCTCAAGGAACAATTGCATTTACTGCTTCTCCCAGAGAACGACTTCGCCGTCGCTGTTCCAGTTGACGATCAGCGTCTCCGGGATCTGAGCCTGGCCGTCGACGATGGTCTGGCCACCATAGACGTTGTGCTCGATCGAGGTGATCTTCCACATCTGCTCGGCCAGCTTTTCGCGCGTCGGCTCGCCCTCGATCGCCTTCAGGCCCTGGGCCATGTAGTGGATCGCGGTGTAGCCCTGCGCGGAATAGACGTCCGGCACCTGATTGTACTTGGCCTTGTAGGCCTCGATGAAGGCAATCGCCTCGGGGCTGTCCGACAGGCCCGGCTGGAACGACAGCGCGAAGGGGATGTTCTCGATCAGGTCGCCCGACTTCTGGTAGATGGCGGGCGGCGAGATGACCTCGGACGTGCCGATGACGCCCTCGTAGCCGCGCTGACGCAGCGCCGAGATGATGCCCACCGCCGGCTGCTGGGTGGTCATGACCATGATGATGTCGGGATTGGTGCCCATGCCCTGGGTGGCCGGGCCGGTGAAGTCGGTGTCGTTGGCCAGCGTCGAGATCTCGGCGACCGTCTCGGCGCCGTGCTTCTCGAACACCGCCTTCACGGCGTGGGCGCGCGAAAGGAAGATGTCGTTGTCGCCGGTGACGTAGTAGGCGACGCGCTTGGGCTGGAGATCGGTGGCGAGGCGCTCCGCCATCATCACCTCCTGCGGGCCGGGCAGCGCCACGACCGAGGTCACGAACGGCTCCTGCGGGAGGCCGTCGCGCGTCGCGCCGTAGATGACCAGCGGCAGCTTGTTGTTCATGGCGATCGGCGACAGCGCGCCGGCGATCGGCGTGATGATGCAGCAGGTGGTCGCCAGAACGGTGCGGTCGGCGGCGAACTGCGTCATCGCCTGCACCGCGCGCGCGGCGTCCGTGCCGCTGTCCTTGACGAGGAGGGACAGCGTCACGCCCTGGCCGGCAAAGCCCTTGGCGTTGATTTCCTCGATCGCGAGATCGGCGCCCTGGTGATACGAAATGCCGGCCGAGGCGATCGGGCCGGTGTCGTCGCTGATAATGCCGATATTGTACTGGCCGGGGGTGGGATCGGCCCAGGCGGAGCCCGCCATGCCGAACGCAACGGCGGCGATGGCTGCCCCGAAGCGCATAGTCCTGGTAGTCCTGATCATAAACTTCCTCCAACTTGGCTGCCGCCCCTCGGGCGGTGGCGAGCGGTGCTTCCGCGGGAAGGCGACCGAACCGTCACCTCTTCACACCGGCCATTTTTCAGGGTGCACGAAGCCTCCCATCGTCCTTTCGGACATGGCCCAATCGTTCCTCGGAAGGGAACGGCCGCGGCCCCGGACATGCCCTTCCTTCGGCATGCGCACGGGTGTGCCCGCGTGTGGCGTGAAGAAGCGCCTCCCTGTCAGCCTCCAACAACGCTGGCAGCCTATACACCGGCGGCACGGCCTGTCAATCCATGATCCTCATGTCGCTGTGTGACATGCACATGCTTCCGGGCGACGCGATTGCCGGCATCTGCGGCGGATCGTGGCGGTGACCTCGTCTCCCGTCCGGGAGAGAGGTATGTTTCATCATGTGAAACTTATGCTACTCATTGACACGACTTTCCGCAACTCCTATTCGATGACGAGACGGCACAGGAGGATGCGATGTCGATCAGCGAACACATCAGAACCGACGACCTGATGGTCATTGCCGCGTTGCGCGACGGCCTCGGCGACGACCGCGTCAAGGCCGACCATGAGACGCGCACCTTCTACGCGAACGACATCTTCTGGCAGCCGGGCATCGCGCCGCTGGCCGTCATCATGCCGTCGACGGTCGAGGAGCTGTCGGCGGCCGTCAGGCTGGCCACGGAAGCCGGCATCTCGGTGGTGCCGCGCGGCGGCGGCATGTCCTACACCAAGGGCTATCTGCCGGAGCGCTCAGACTCGATCGTCGTCGACGCGCGGAACATGAACCGCATTCTCGAGGTCAACGCCGCCGACCAGTACATCACGGTCGAGGCCGGCGTGACCTGGGAGCAGGTCAACGAGGCGCTCGAGGGCACGGGCCTGCGCACCGGCTACTGGGGCCCGCTGTCGGGCATCCGCGCCACGGTCGGCGGCGCGCTGTCGCAGAACAGCGCCTTCTTCGGCTCGGCGCTCAACGGCACCGTGGCCGAGAGCGTGCTCGGCGTCACCGTGGTGCTCGCCGACGGCCGCATCGTCACCACCGGCTCGGGCGGCCGCAAGGGCACCAAGCCCTTCACCCGCTTCGGCGGGCCCGACCTCACCGGCCTGTTCCTCGGCGACAACGGCGCGATGGGCGTCAAGGCCGGGGCGACGCTGCGGCTGTGGCCGAAGCCGGCCGAGGTCGACTACCTGACCTTCGGCTTCGAGACGCTGAAGGACATGGCGCTTGCCCAGACGGCGATGGCCCGCACGCGCATGGTGTCCGAGGGTTTCGGCATCGACCGCACCAAGGCGCAGCACTCGGCGAGCGTGAACCGCCTGTCCGACAGCCTGAAGACGCTGGGCAACGTCGCCACCGCCGGCAAGTCGCTGCTCGCCGGCGTCAAGAACGCCGTCGACATCGCAGCCTCCGGGTCGGCCTTCCTGATGAAGCACCCCTACTCGCTCCACATCGTCACCGAGGCGCGCAACGCGGCGGAGCTGAAGGTCAATGTCGCGACGCTGAAGGAGATCGGCGAGCGCACCGGCAAGAGCCTCGCCAACAGCGTGCCGAAGGTGATGCGCGCCAAGCCGTTCTCGCCGGTGCGCGGCATGCTCGGCCTCAACGGCGAGCGCTGGGTTCCGATCCACGCCGTCTTCCCGCTCGGCGACGCCGAACGCGTCGTCGAGGCCAACGATGCCTACTTCGCCGCGCGCGCGGCCGAGATGGGCGAGCACGGCATCGTCTACACCATCATGACCATGACGGTGGGCAACGAGTTCTTCATCGAGCCCGCCTTCTACTGGATGGACGAGATCACGCCGCTGCACGAGCGCAGCCTCGGCACGGACGTGGTCAAGCCGTGGCGCGACCGCGCCGCCAACCCGCAGGCGCGCGAGGCGGTGGCCAAGCTGCGGCGCGGCACCCAGGAGCTCTACGCCTCCCTCGGCGGGGTGAGCTGGCAGGTGGCGCGCGACTATCCGTTCAGGGAGATCCTGAGCGACGGCACGTGGTCGCTGCTGTGCGACGTCAAGAAGGCCGTCGACCCGCGGACGCTGATGAACCCGGGCTCGCTCGGGCTCAAGGGGTAGTCCTCCCAAGACGCCCCGACGGCGGGCGGGCGCGGCCTGCGATGCCGCCCATCCCGCCGCCCCCGATCGAACTCG
>JAEZXF010000407.1 GCA_023419995.1 Pseudomonadota bacterium
GACCTTGCCCGAGACGACGCCTTGTCGGTTTTGCGACACGCTCTGGCGCGGTTCGGCCCGTTCGGCCAAGGTAGCGGGCTACAAACTTCCCCGAATGCCGCTAGTGCGGCCGTTTCGGGAATTGGGACGATGCTGATGGAAGACGATTCTTCGGCAGCCGCCGATCGAGAGCAGGGTGCCGGCAGGCGTGGCCGCGGCGAGCGCGGCGGCGCGGCCGCCAGGCGTGCCGCGCGCACCGGTGGCGGACCCGGGCAATCGCTGACCTACATCAGGCGCAGGATCGGCGTCTACGAGGTGCTCGACGAGGAAGGCCTGGCGCTGATCGAGGCCAATGCCGACACGGTGCTGGAGGAGATCGGCATCGAGTTCCGCGACGACGCCGAGGCGCTGGCGCTGTGGAAGGAGGCCGGGGCCGACATCCGCGGCGAACGCGTCCACTTCCCCAAGGGGCTGTGCCGCCAGCTCCTGAAGACGGCGCCCGCCATATTCACCCAGCATGCGAGGAACCCGGAGCGCTCGGTGCAGATCGGCGGCGACGCCACGGTGTTCGCGCCCGTCTACGGCCCGCCCTTCGTGCGCGACCTCGATGGCAGGCGGCGGTATGCGACGATCGAGGATTTCCGCAACTTCGTGAAGCTCGCCTACATGGCGCCGTCGATGCACCATTCCGGCGGCACGCTGTGCGAGCCGGTCGACGTGCCGGTCAACAAGCGCCATCTCGACATGGTGCTCGCCCATATGACGCTGTCCGACAAGCCGTTCATGGGCTCCGTCACCGCACCCGAGCGCGCCGAGGACACGGTGGCGATGGCGCGGATCCTGTTCGGCGACGGGTTCGTCGAGGAGAACACCGTCATCATCAACCTGATCAACGCCAACTCGCCGATGGTGTTCGACGAGACGATGCTGGGCGCGGCCAAGGTCTATGCGCGCGCCAACCAGGCGACGATCATCACGCCGTTCATCCTCGCCGGCGCGATGAGCCCGGTGACGGTGGCCGGCACGCTGACGCAGGTGCTGGCCGAGGTGCTGGCGGGCGCGGCCTTCACCCAGTTGATCCGGCCGGGCGCGCCGGTGCTGTTCGGCACCTTCGCCTCGTCGATCTCGATGCAGTCGGGCGCGCCGACCTTCGGGACGCCGGAACCGTCGCTCGTCTCCTACGGCGCGGCGCAGCTCGCGCGCCGCCTCAACCTGCCGTTCCGTACCGGCGGCTCGCTCTGCGCGTCGAAGGTTCCCGACGCGCAGGCGGCCTACGAAAGCGCCAACACGCTGAACTCCACCCTGCTTGCCGGCACCAACTTCGTGCTGCACGCGGCCGGCTGGCTCGAGGGCGGGCTCGCCTCCTGCTACGAGAAGTTCATGATGGACATCGACCAACTCGGCATGGCGCAGAAGTTCTCCGCCGGCGTCGACCTTTCCGAGAACGGGCAGGCGATGGACGCGATCCGGGAGGTCGGGCCCGGCAGCCACTATCTCGGCTGCACGCATACGCAGGCCAATTTCCAGACTGCGTTCTACCGCTCGGCCATCGCCGACAACAACTCGTTCGAGCAGTGGCAGGCGGAGGGCGAGAAGACGGCGCCGCAGCGCGCCAACGAGATGGCGCGGCGCTGGCTCGCCAGCTACGAGGCCCCTGCGCTCGACCCTGGCATCGCCGAGGGCCTGCGCGACTTCGTGGCGGCCCGGAAGGCGTCGATGCCCGACGCCTTCACATGAAAAGAGCCCGTTTCAGGCCGGGCGAAAGTGGCCGAGATCATCCATCGCGAGGTCTGGCGCAGCGCGGTCAGGCTGCCCGATGAGCACTGAGCCCCTCGAGCTCGTCGCCGCTGCGCTCGCCGGAGGTGGGCTGATCCTGCGCGGCGGTTTCAACTTCTCCGAAAACGAGGAACGGCCCGAGGGGGCGGGAGGACGGCCCGCGCGGGCCGTGCTTCTGGTCGGCAATGGCGGCGCGGCCTACTGGCGGCATTTCTCCGGCTGGCGCGGCCGCCGGTCGGAGACGCTTCCGCAGCCGCTCGACACGTGGTCGCGCGAGGTGATCTCGGCGGCGGCGCAGCTCGTCGGTGCGCGTGTCGCCATGCCCAACGACCGGCCGTTCCTGCCGTTCCAGCAATGGGCGAAGCGGGCGGAAGGGCTGAAGCCGTCGCCGCTCGGCATCCTCATGCATCCGCGCTACGGCCTGTGGCACGCCTGGCGCGGTGCGCTGCTGCTCGGCGAGGCGCTGCCGGCCCAGGCTCTTCACGAACTGAATCAGGCAGCTCGCAACCCGATTCACCTCTGCGACCTATGTGTCGGAAAACCCTGCCTGAATGCCTGTCCGGTCTCCGCGTTCTCGGCGGCCGGGTTTGCCTATCAGGCCTGCGTGGCGCATGTGCGGGAACGCGACGGCGCTGCCTGCCGCAACGGCTGCCTTGCCCGCAACGCCTGCCCGGAAGCGGTTGAGTGGCGCTATCCGGTCGAGGTGCAGGCGTTCCACCAGCGGGCGTTCGCGGGCTTGTGAAACGGGCAGGCGGCTCAGGCCGCCATCTTCTCGATGCGGTTGCGGCCTCTGTTCTTTGCCTCGTAGAGGCCGGCATCGGCCAGCCGCATCAGCGCGTCGGGATGGTCCGGCGCGGCCGTGCTGTGGCAGATGCCGCCGCTGACGGTGATGCGGATGCGCCTGTCGCCGGCCGCCACCGAGGTATCGGCGATGGCGCGCCGCGTGCGTTCGATCGCGGCGACGGCCTCGTCGTGGTCGATGTCGATGAGCGCCAGCGCGAACGGCCTCGCATCCGCCTGCCGGAGCGCGCTTTCCATCTCGGCCTCGAACGCGCCGCGGTTGAGCAGCCCCGTCAGCGCGTCGTGGCTGGCGGCGTAGCGCAGCTCCTTGTTGGTGCGCTCGTAGGCGAGCGACAGGGCGAAGGCGCCGGTCGCCACCGTGTGGAAGACGGCGATGGTCAGGTGGATCGCCAGCGCCGTGTCCTGCGGCAGGTGGTAGGGCATGGCGTCGGCGCCGAACAGGCCGAGCCCGATGCGCCACGCGAAGGAAAGCGCCATCCCCACATAGGCGAGGACCAGCGCATAGCGCGAGGGAAGGTCGTCGTCGCGGTCGCGCCAGAACTCGTAGGCCGTGGCCACGGCGAGAGCCGTCAGCACGACGTTGGCGAGGGTGAAGGCCAGCGCATAGGTGAGGTGCGCCCATGGCGCCGTGGCGGCGAGAAAGAGGAGCAGCGGCCCCCAGACGATCCATGCAGGCGCCGACCTGCCGCTGAACTCGCGCGCGGCGCGCCAGCGCAGGCCGAAGCCGAGCACCAGCAGGCCGTTGGGCAGGGCGGCGGCGAGCAGCGGCGGCAGTTGCCAGTCGAAGGTGAAGACGGCGAGCGCGGCGCCGAGGACGATGCTGGCGAGGATCCACGAGCGCCAGTAGGGCGCGTCGGCCTGGCCCCTGCCGGCCACGGCGAATGCGAGCGCCGTCACCCACAGGATGATCATGTTGGCCGCGAAGAGCGTCGTCGTGTCCAGTGCCCTGTCCCCCGATGCCGGCGGCGCGCCGGCTCCCGCATGCGTTGCTTCCCTTAGGAAAGCATGCCGCGCCTACCGTTTGGTTAGGGGTCGTGGTTGCCGTCGGGTTAAGCGTGCGGGCCGCGTGAAATTTTTTCCTTGTGCGGACCCAAGGATTGGCGAGATTGCACCGTCCAACGGTCGATGATGGCGCTGATGATAGAGGAAGACGTTCCGGATGCCGTGCTTGCCCGCAACGCGGCGAGCGGCGACAGGGAGTCGTTTTCCGCTCTGGTCGAACGGCACTACGGCTTCATCTTCCGGCTGGCCTGGCGGCTGACCGGGCAGAAGGCCGACGCCGAGGACGTGGCGCAGGACGTGTGTGCGCGGCTCGGCCGCGCCATCCGCACCTATCGCGGCGGCTCCGCCTTCACCACATGGCTCTACGCCATCGTCGTCAACGCCGCGCACGATGCCGGCCGCCGCGCCGCGCGCGAGGCCGCCAAGGCCGATGCCTGGGGCGTCCAGGCGCTGATCGACGGCGCGGCGGCCGAGGACCGGCCGGAGGATCCGGCCGAGGCGCTGTGGGCGGCGGTGCGCGAACTGCCGAACAAGCAGCGCGAAGCCATCACCCTCGTCTACGGCGAGGGCATGAACCATGCCGAGGCGGCCGACCTGATGGGCTGCTCGGAGGCGACGGTCTCGTGGCACGTCCACGAGGCGAAGAAACGGCTGCGTCAGATCATGGCGGCCGGGGAAGTCTGACCATGGCCAAGAACGAATTCGACGAACTCGACATCCTGCGCAGCGCGAAGACGCCGGCCCCCGACGAGACGGCGAAGGCGCGCGCG
>JAEZXF010000454.1 GCA_023419995.1 Pseudomonadota bacterium
GACATGCGGCGATCGATCTTCCTGCCGGGCACCGGGCCGGCTTCCGACCGGCTCCGCGTCTCGCTTCCGTGCCCTCCCGCCGGCCGGCCGTGCCCGCCGGCGGTCCGCTAGTCCTTCTTCCCACCCGCCTTGCCGGCCGCGCCGAACGCGGCGTGAAGCTCGGGCAGGCGTGCCGCGACATAGTCCGCGAACCCCTCGCCCGCGCGTTCGGGAATGGTGAGCCGGGCCACCCGTCCCGCCCGCGTCAGTGCGCCGATCTCGAGCCCGCTCGCGCCGGCGATGCGCCGTGCCTTGCCTGCCGCCATCATCTCTCCGCGCCCCTGCGCCGAGGCCTTCAGGCGCGCGTAGAGCCGCTGGAACCGCGTGTCGCTGTCGGCCTCGCGGAACGGCCGCGACGAGATCTCGTCGGTCGCGTGGCCCGACCTGTCCCTGGCCAGGAGCTCGCCCAGCGCCATCCAGCGCGGCCGCCCCGCCTTGGGCGCCGGGCCGATGGCCTGGACGACGTGCCGCGGCACGCTTTCGGCCACCTGCAGCAGCCGCGTCATCTCCGACTTGTGCACGGCGAGCGCGGCCTGCACCGTCGCCCGCTCGAAGCCGTGGCCGATCAGCGTGCGGGCGAAGAACGCGCGCTCGATGAAGCTCAGCGCCCGGCGCTCGGCGTTCTCCTTGCCCTGCGCCAGCACGAGGGCCGCGTCGTCCAGCGCCCGCACGACGGCGCGCACCGGACGGCCGAGCGCCCGCGCCGCCTGGACGCGGCGGTGGCCATAGGCGATCTGGTAGACGCCGCGCGCCGCCTTGCCGGCGTCGGGATGCGGGCGCACCAGCACCGGCACCTGCTGGCCGTGCTCGGCCATGCTGGCCTTCAAGGCCGCGAAGTCGGGATCGTTCGCCGCCCCCTCGCTCAGCCGGTCGGCGAAGGGCGACGGCTCGATCAGCGCCGGGTCGAGCTCGACGACCTGCTCGCCGGCGGCGACCGCCTCGCGCAGCCGCCGGGCGTCCTCGACCTCCTGCGACAGCGAGCCGAGCGACAGCCCCATCGCCTTGACCGCGCCGGAAGTGGCGCGCTTCGGCGGCACGCCGGCGGCGGACGGCTGCGGCGGCGCGGCGGCTGCCTCGTCCGGTCTCTGCCCGGCGAACAGCGATTTCAGCCTGTCCTTGCGCGTGTTCATCGCCACCTCCTGCTCCGGCGCCACCCCGGCGATGATGCGCCGCGATTCGCCGGGGGTGGACAGATCGCCGAGCGCAGGTTGACAGCTGTCAACGCACATCCGGCAGCGGGGAAAGCGGGCAGGACGGCGGTCATGGCCTGCGTCCCCACGACTGGGCCATCAGCGCCTCGATCTCGGCGTTGACCGCGGTCAGCGCCTCGTAGGCGCGATCGTAGGTGGCGCGGTTGAAGTTCTCGCGGCCGACCTCGTAGAGCGTCTGCTTGGTCAGCCCCGCATCCGACACCGCCGTCGACTTCAGCATCGGCGCGGTCAGCACGCGCTCGCCGAACTGGGTGCGCAGGAAGCCGGCGATCTGGGTCTGCGGCCCGTCGTTCGGCTCGTAGCGGGTGATGAGGTAGCGCAGGAAATCGAAGTTCAGCTCGCCGCCGGCCTCGCGCACCACCGAGAGCAGGTCCGAGGTCATGAACAGGAACTGGCTCATCGAGGCGACGTCGAGCATCTGCGGATGCACGGTGACGATCACCGAGGTCGCCGCGCACAGCGCCGACAGCGTCAGGTAGCCGAGCTGCGGCGGGCAGTCGATGACGACGACGTCGTAGTTCGCCTCGACCGAGGCGATGGCCTGCTGCACCCGGGCGAAGAACAGGTCGCCGGCCGACCCTTCCGGCCGCCGCGCCAAATGCTGCGGCGTGGTGTGCTCGAACTCCTGCAGCTCGAGATTGCCGGGCACCATGTCGAGCCCGTCGAAATAGGTCTCGCGGATGATCGAGGCGAGGGGCACCCGCTCCTCGTCGTAGCGGATCGCGCCGTAGAGCGTGTCGTTGCCGGAAAGGTCGAGCTCCGGCTGGTAGCCGAACAGCGCCGACAGCGAGGCCTGCGGGTCGAGGTCGATGGCGAGCGTGCGATAGCCCTGCAGGGCGAGGTACTGCGCGAGGTGCGCCGCCGTGGTCGTCTTGCCGGAGCCACCCTTGAAGTTGGTGATGGCGATGACCTGAAGGTGCTCGCCGGGCTGGCGGTGGCGGACGTACTGGCGCGCCTTGGCGCCGCCCTGCGCGGCGAGGTGATGCCGCAGCGAGTTGACGTCGGCGAGCGAATAGAGCCGGCGGCCGCCCGAGCCGACTTCGGGCGAGGGGCCCTCGCCGGAGATCGACAGCTGGCGCAGATAGCCGTCGCTGACGCCGATCAGCCGCGCGGCCTCGCCGCTGGTGAAGGGCCGGAGCGTCTTCTGCGCGCTCGGCGGGAACAGCCGCCCGCGCAGCGCGGCGAGCTGCGCCGAGAGCAGCTCCGCATCGGCCGCGATCTGCCTGTCGGCCGGCTCCGCCGGAATATGGGTGGTCGTCACGAACAATCCTGCCTGCACCATGCGAAGACACCGGGATGCGACAGGGCCTGCCCGGCCCCGACTCACCGCACCTCGACAAGTCTACGCAATTTCCCCTGAACTGACAGCACCGGCCGCGAGTAACGGATTTTCGCGCGGGATCGGCCTGTTGCCGTATCTACGCTGGGCGAGATGCCGATTCCTGTCAAGGAAAAGAGGGTTAACGCGAATTAACCATCCTGCAACCCGAATCGCCGCCGCCGGTTGCCAGCTGTCAACACGCCTTTCGGACGTTTCGCATGAGGCGCCTCAAACCGTAAAAGCTGACGCCGCCCCTCATCCGACCCTTCGGGCCACCTTCTCCCCGTGAACGGGGAGAAGGAA
>JAEZXF010000329.1 GCA_023419995.1 Pseudomonadota bacterium
GCGTCCGACAGCTCGGAAATGTCCTGCCATGTCAGCCTGATGCCGGCGGCAGCGGCCATGGCGATCAGGTGGATGGTGTGGTTGGTCGAGCCGCCGGTGGCGTGCAGGCCGACGACGCCGTTGACCACGCTGCGCTCGTCGAACAGGCGGCCGACCGGCGTGAACGCGTTGCCTTGCGCCGTGATCGCCAGCGCCCGCTTCGCCGCCTCTTTCGTCAGCGCCTCGCGCAGCGGCGTGCCCGGATTGACGAAGGAGGCGCCCGGCGTGTGCAGGCCCATGATCTCCATCAGCATCTGGTTGGAGTTGGCCGTGCCGTAGAAGGTGCAGGTGCCGGGCCCGTGGTAGGACTTCGATTCCGCCTCCAGCAGCTCGGCGCGGCCCACCTTGCCCTCGGCATAGAGCTGGCGCACGCGCGCCTTCTCGTCATTCGGAAGACCGGACGTCATCGGCCCGGCCGGGATGAACACCGCCGGCAGGTGGCCGAAGGTGAGCGCGGCGCTCAGCAGGCCCGGCACGATCTTGTCGCAGACGCCGAGGAAGACGGCGGCGTCGAACATGTTGTGCGACAGGCCGATCGCCGCCGCCATCGCGATCACGTCGCGCGAGAACAGCGACAGCTCCATGCCGGGCATGCCTTGCGTGACGCCGTCGCACATGGCGGGCACGCCGCCCGCCACCTGCGCCACGCCGCCGGCCTCGCGCGCCGCCTCGCGGATGATCGCCGGGAAGGTCTCGAACGGCTGGTGCGCCGACAGCATGTCGTTGTAGGCGGTGACGATGCCGAGGTTGGGCACCCGGTCGCCGGCGAGCGCCGCCTTGTCGCCCGGCGCGCAGGCGGCGAAGCCGTGGGCGAGGTTGCCGCACGACAGCACGCTGCGGTGCGGCCCGGAGGAGATCGCCGCCTCGACCCGCGCGAGATAGGCTTCCCGCGCCGGCTTCGAGCGCTCGGCGATGCGGGCGGTGATGGCTTCGATCTGGCGTCTGGCTGTCATGGCGTGGGTCTTTCAGTTCGTCCAGTAGACGGGCACCTTCCGCCTCGCATGGGCGAAGACGGCGCTGACGGGCCGTTGCCCGCCGGGCGACAGCGCCGCTTCGAGCGCGCGGCGCTTCTCCTCCCCCTCTATGTGGAGCGCGAGGAAGCCCGCTTCCAGCAGCCGCGACAGCGGCAGCGTCAGCCGCGGCTCGCCGGCGCTCGCCGCATGGACCGGCAGCACCAGCGCGTCGCCCGCCGGGTCGAGAAGCGCGTCGAGCCCCGCAGCGTCGGGGAAGAACGAGGCGGTGTGGCCGTCCGCCCCCATGCCGAGGATCGCGGCGTCGAGCGGCCACGGCAGGCGGGCCAGATCGGCGCTCGCCAGCGCTGCCGCCTGTTCGACGCTCGCGGCCGGGCGGTAGAGCGGCGCGAGGCGCGCAGCAGTCGCCTCATTCGTAAGAAGATACTTACGCATGAGCGCCGCGTTGGAGCGCGGCGAATCTTCCGGCACGAAGCGTTCGTCCACCAGCGTCACCGTCACCTTCGACCATTCCAGCGTCTGCCTTGACAGCGCCGCGAAGAAACGCTGCGGCGTCGTCCCGCCGGAGACGGCGAGGAACGCCTGCCCGCGCCGCTCGATGGCGTCGGCGAGCGCCTGCGCTACCGTCTCCGCAAGCGTGGCGGCAAGCGCCTCGGGCGAGGGGAAGGCGCGCCAGTCGGGCAGGGCGCTCATGCCGGCGGCCCCGAAAGGCGATGGCCGGATGGGCGCTCCATCCTGCATGAACCGCGCCGCCCCTCATCCCGCTGCCGCGACCTTCTCCCCGTGAACGGGGAGAAGGAGACCGGCCGCAACCTCGCCGCTTCTTCCCCTTCTCCCCGTTCACGGGGAGAAGGTGCCCGAAGGGCGGATGAGGGGCAGCGCGAACGGTGCCGGAAGGGGAGCAATGTCACAGCCCCGTTCTCACACGCTCTCGTGCCAGGTGCGGCCGTCGCGCTCGATCAGGGCGATCGAGCCGGAGGGGCCCCATGTGCCGGCGGTGTAGCCCTGAACCGGCTGGCGGTTGTCGGCCCAGGCCGCCTGGATCGGGTCGATCCATGCCCACGCCGCCTCGACCTCGTCGCGGCGCATGAACAGCGTCTGGTTGCCGCGCACCACGTCCATGATCAGCCGTTCGTAGGCGTCGGGGTTGCGCACGTCGAAGGCCTCGGCGAAGCTCATGTCGAGCGGCACGTGGCGCAGCCGCATGCCGCCGGGGCCGGGGTCCTTGATCATCAGCCACTGCTTGACGCCCTCGTTCGGCTGCAGCCGGATGACGAGCTGGTTCGCCGCCACCGTGCCGGCGCCCTCGCCGAAGATCGAGTGCGGCACCGGCTTGAACTGGATGCAGATCTCCGAGACGCGCTCGGCCAGCCGCTTGCCGGTGCGGAGATAGAACGGCACGCCCGCCCAGCGCCAGTTGGCGATCTCCGCCTTGAGCGCGACGAAGGTCTCGGTGTCGCTGTCCCTGCCGAGCTCCTGCGTGTAACCCTTGACCGCCCCGCCGTCGGTCGCGCCGGCCCGGTACTGGCCGCGCACGGTCAGCTTCTGCGCCTCGCCGTTGTCGATGCGCCGGAGCGAGCGCAGGATCTTCAGCTTCTCGTCGCGCACCGCGTCGGCGTCCATCGACGACGGCGGCTCCATCGCGGTCAGGCACAGGAGCTGCAGCATGTGGTTCTGCACCATGTCGCGCAAGGCGCCGGCCGTGTCGTAGTAGGAGACGCGGTCCTCCAACCCCACCGTCTCGGCCACGGTGATCTGGACGTGGTCGATATGGGCCGAGTTCCACAGCGGCTCGTAGAGCGCGTTGGCGAAGCGCAGCACCATCAGGTTCTGCACCGTCTCCTTGCCGAGATAGTGGTCGATGCGGAAGATCTGGTGCTCCGCGAAGACGCGGCCGATGGCGTCGTTCAGCGCCCGCGCGCCGGCAAGGTCGCGGCCGATCGGCTTCTCGACGACGATGCGGGCGTCGCCGCCGGCGAGGTCGTGGCGGGCGAGGTGGCCGGCGATGGCGCCGAACAGCGCCGGCGCGACGGCGAGGTAGAAGACGCGCACCGCCCTGCTGCCCGCCGCCATCGCCTTCAGTCGCTCGAAGCCGTCGCCGCTGCGGGCGTCGACCCGCACGTAGGACAGGCGCGCCAGGAACCGGCCCAGCTCGTCGTCGTCGATCTCCTCGGCCCTGACGTGCCCGCGGATCGCCTTGGCCGCGAAGTCGCGGTAGGCCTCGTCCGACACGGCCGAGCGCGAGGCGGCGATGATGCGCGTCGGCTCGCTGAACTGCCCCGCCTTCTGCCGCTGGTAGAGCGCCGGCAGCAGCTTGCGCTCGGAGAGGTCGCCGGTGCCGCCGAAGACGACGAAATCGAACGGTTCGACTGGAATGATCTGGCTGGTCATGCTGCCTCGGCAGGCTTGGTTCGCGGTCTGGACATGCCTATAGTCTAATCGATTTAAAAGCACCACCTAAATCGACGCGGGCGGTACCATTCCGGAAGGCGCGACGCAGCGCGGCCGTAATGTGCACGCCGCTTCCGGCAGGAGGCGCGCCGGGAGGAAGCGGGGAGCGGCGATCCGCCTTTTCGGATGCGACCGGGCTTTTCCCTTGACAGGCGTTCTCCCGCTGGTTTTGTCAGCGCCATCGAACTGGTCCATCGCGCCCTGCCCGGCAGGAGTATAGGACGGGCCATTCCCTGACATGGAGCAAACACCATGGGCACCCCTCTGATCCTTTCGGTCGCCGAAGGCGCGGCCTTCATGAACCTGATCGACGGCCGGCCGGCCGACGCCCTGTCGGGCGCGCGCATCGACGTCGCCTCGCCCTCCGACGGCAAGGTCTTCGCCTCCATTCCAGCATCCGGCGCCGCCGATGTCGACCTCGCGGTCAGGTCGGCCTACCGCGCCTTCCACGAGGGGCCGTGGAGCCGCATGCCGGCGGTGGAGCGCGGCCGCTGCCTGACGCGCCTGTTCCACCTCGTCGAGAAGCACGGCGAGGAGCTCGCCGCGCTGGAGTCCCGCGACACCGGCAAGCCGGCCCGCCAGGGCAAGGCCGACGTCACGTCGACCATGCGCTACTACGAGTTCTACGGCGGCGCGGCCGACAAGATCCATGGCGACACCATTCCCTTCCTCGACGGCTACACCGCGCTCACCCTGCGCGAGCCGCACGGCGTCGTCGCCGGCATCATCCCGTGGAACTATCCGATGCAGATCCTCGCCCGCGTCGCGGGTGCCGCGCTCGCCATGGGCAACACGCTGGTGGTCAAGCCGGCCGAGGACGCCTCGCTGACGACGGTGCGCATCGCCCAGCTCGCGCTCGAGGCCGGCGTGCCCGAGGGCGTGTTCAACGTCGTCACCGGCTACGGCCGCGACGCGGGCGCGGCGCTGTCGTCGCATCCGCTGGTCGACTACGTCCCCTTCACCGGCTCGCCGCTGACCGGCACCGCGATCCAGCAGGCCGCCGCCGTCAACAACCGCGGCGTCACCATGGAGCTCGGCGGCAAGTCGCCGCAGATCGTCTTCGCCGATGCCGATCTCGACGCGGCGGTTCCCGTGCTCGTCAACGCCATCATCCAGAACGGCGGCCAGACCTGCTCGGCCGGCAGCCGCGTCCTGATCGAGAGGCCGGTCTACGAGCGCGTCGCCGCCGAGCTTGCCGCGCGCTTCTCGAAGCTGGTCGCCGGCCCGCATCAAGCCGACCTCGACCTCGGCCCGCTGATCAACGGGAAGCAGCGCGACCGCGTCGCCGGCATGGTCGCCGCGGCGAAGGAGGCGGGCGTCTCCATCCTCGCCGAAGGCTCGGTCCATGCCGATGCGCCCAAGGGCGGCTACTACCAGGCGCCGGTGCTGTTCGGCTCGGTCGACCCTGAGGCCGTCATCGCCCAGGAGGAGGTGTTCGGCCCGGTGCTGGCGCTGTTCCCGTTCGAGGGCGAGGAGGAGGCGGTGCGGCTGGCCAATTCCACCGAGTTCGGCCTCGTAGCCTCCGTGTGGACGAAGGACGGCGCGCGCCAGCACCGCGTCGCCAAGCGCGTGCGCGCCGGCCAGGTCTTCGTCAACGGCTACGGCGCCGGCGGCGGCATCGAGCTGCCCTTCGGCGGCTTCAAGAAATCCGGCCACGGCCGCGAGAAGGGCTTCGAGGCCCTCTACGACATGAGCGCGACCAAGACGGTCGTGTTCAACCACGGGTAGGAAAGCGCCGCCTCTCATCCGCCCTTCGGGCATCTTCTCCCCGTGAACGGGGAGAAGGGAAAGCGGGAACGTCGCGGCCAGCCCTCTTCTCCTCGTTCACGGGAAGAGGATGCCGGCGGGCAGGCGAGGGGCAGCGCGGCGGAAAACAGAAGAAAGGAACTTCGATGGCACGTCTCGCAAACAAGGTCGCAATCGTCACCGGCGCGGCCTCCGGCTTCGGCGAGGGCATCGCCAAGCGCTTCGCCGAGGAAGGCGCCAGGGTCGTGGTCGCAGACCTGAACGTCAAGGGCGCCGAGCGCGTCGCGGGCGAGATCGGCGAGGCGGCCGTCGCCGTGCAGGTCGATGTGTCGCAGCGCGCTGAGGTCGAGCGCATGGTGGCGACGGCCATGGACGCCTTCGGCCGCGTCGATACCATGATCAACAATGCCGGCTACACCCATCGCAACGGCGACCTGCTCAAGGTCGAGGAAGACACCTTCGACCTCATCACCGCCGTCAACATGAAGGCGATCTACTATTCGACGCTCGCCGTCACGCCGATCATGGAGAAGCAGGGCGGCGGCTCGATCATCACCACCGCCTCGACGGCGGGCCTGCGCCCGCGTCCGGGCCTGACCTGGTACAACGCCTCCAAGGGCTGGGCGATCACCGCGACGAAGTCGATGGCGGTCGAGCTGGCGCCGAAGAACATCCGCGTCAACGCGCTGTGCCCGGTGGCGGGCGAGACCGGCATGCTCGCTCAGTTCATGGGCGAGGACACGCCGGAGCTGCGCGCCAAGTTCCGCGCCTCGATCCCGCTCGGCCGGCTGTCGACGCCGCTCGACATCGCCAACGCCGCGCTGTGGCTCGCCTCCGACGAGGCCGCCTTCATCACCGGCGTGGCGCTCGAGGTCGACGGCGGCCGCTGCATCTGACGCCGGGCGACGTTGCGGACGGCGGCTGCCGGGGCCCGGCGGCCGCCGTTTTGCGTGGCGGCGATCTGCCGGCTTTTCACCGGCGTTTCCTCGTGTAAGAGAGAGTGAAGAGCAGAACATAATCTGGGAAACGCCATGCACAGGGTCGCGATCAGCGGAACCGGGCTCTTCACGCCCGAGGAAATCATCACCAATGCCGAGCTGGTCGCCTCCTACAACGCTTATGCCGAGCGGCAGAACGCCGAGAACGCCGAGGCGATCGCCGCCGGCACGGCCGCGCCGCTGCCGTTTTCGAGCGAGGAGTTCATCGTCAAGGCGTCGGGCATCGAACGCCGCCACGTCATGGACAAGCAGGGCGTCCTCGACCCCGGGCTTATGCGGCCGGTGCTGCGCGAGCGCGCCGACGAGGAGCTGTCGATCATGGCCGAGATCGCCGTCGCCGCCGCGAAAGAGGCGCTGGCGCAGGCGGGCCGCACGGCCGACGACATCGATGCCGTCATCTGCGCCGCGTCCAACCACGAGCGCGCCTATCCGGCCATCGCCATCGAGGTGCAGCAGGCGCTGGGCATCCGCGGTTTCGCCTTCGACATGAACGTCGCCTGCTCGTCGGCGACCTTCGGCATCCAGGCCGCCGCCGACATGATCCGCTCGGGCTCGGCCCGCGCCATCCTGATGGTCAATCCCGAGATCACCTCCGGTCACCACGAATGGCGCGACCGCGACTGCCACTTCATCTTCGGCGACGTCTGCACCGCCGTGGTGATGGAGCGCGCCGACGCGGTCAAGGCGGACAATGCGTGGGAGATCCTGTCCACCCGCTGCATCACCGAGTTCTCCAACAACATCCGCAACAACAACGGCTTCCTGCGCCGCACCCGCGAGGGCCACATGGCCGACCGCCGCGACATGCAGTTCCGGCAGGAGGGCCGCAAGGTGTTCAAGCAGGTGGTGCCGATGGTCACCGAGCTGATGCTGTCGCACCTGTCGGACGAGGGCGTCGCGCCGGCCGACCTCGACCGCATGTGGCTGCACCAGGCCAACAAGAGCATGAACGACCTGATCGGCGCCAGGGTGCTCGGCCGCGAGCCGACGCGCGAGGAGCAGCCGAACGTCTTGCAGGACTACGCCAACACCTCCTCGGCCGGCTCGATCATCGCCTTCCACGACCACTCGAAGGACCTGCCCGCCGGCAGCCTCGGCGTCATCTGCTCGTTCGGGGCCGGCTACTCGGCCGGCAGCGTCATCGTCAGGAAGATCGCGGCGGCGGCATAGCGCGAAGGCCGGCGAAATCCGCCGGCCGGCGGAACGACCCTCCGCCCCGTCCGTTTACGTCCCGGCTTGATCGCAAGCCGGGGGGCCGCATGACATACGAGCAGATCTTCATCTTCGCGCTGCTGGGCATCCTGCTCGGCATGCTCGTCTGGGGGCGCGTGCGCTACGATCTCGTCGCGCTCGGCGCCCTCATCGTCGCCGTCCTCGGCGGCGCGTTGGCGGTGGAGGACGCCTTCGAGGGGTTCGGGCACGAGGCGACGATCATCGTCGCGCTGGTGCTGGTCATCTCGCGCGCCCTGATCAATGCCGGCGCGGTCGAGCTGATCGCGCACTACGTCGTCTCGGCCTCGCGGTCGCTTCCGGCCCACATCACCATCATGTCCGTCACCGGCGCGGCGCTGTCGGCGATCATCAACAACGTCGCCGCCATCGTCATCCTGATGTCGCTCGACATCGAGGCGGCGAAGAAGGCGGGGCGCTCGCCGTCGCTGTCGCTGATGCCGCTCTCCTACGCCACCATCTTCGGCGGGATGATCACCCTGATCGGCACCCCGTCCAACATCGTCATCGCCCAGTTCCGGCAGGATGCGCTGGGCAGGCCGTACGGCATGTTCGACTTCGCCCCGGTCGGGCTCGTCTGCGCCGCCGTCGGCATCGCCTTCGTGGCGCTGTTCGGCTGGCGGTTGATCCCGCAGAGCTCGGAGCGCACGCGCCCGAGCATGACGGAGAGCGACCTGTTCGTCGCCGAGGCTCGCGTGCCGGAGAAGGCGCCCGCCATCGGCAGGACGCCGTCCGACCTCTACGAGCTCGGCGACGAGCACGACGTCACCATCCTCGGCCTCGTCCGCGCTGGCCGCCGGCTCCCCGGCTTCTCGGCGGGTGTCGAGATGAAGAAGGGGGATTTCCTCGTCCTCGAAGGCAATCCCAAGTCCATCGAGGCGTTCATCGGCGCGGCCAGGCTCGCCCTCTCGAAGCAGGAGGTGAAGGAGGGCCTGACCGACAAGTCGATGTCGCTGATGGAGGTCATCGTCCCGGATGGCTCGCGCGCCGTCGGCCGCAACGTCCACGAGATGCGCCTGCGCTACCGGCGCGGCGTCAGCCTGCTCGGCATCTCGCGCCGCGGGCAGCGCTTCCAGGAGCGGGTCGAGAAGCTGGCCATCCGGCAGGGCGACGTGCTGCTGCTGCTCGGTCCGGTCGACCGCCTGTCGGAAGCGGCGGAATGGCTCGGCACGCTGCCGATCGCCGATCGCCGGCATACCGTCATCCAGCGGCGCAAGGCGTTCCTGGCGATCGGCATCTTCGTCGCCGCCATCGCGCTGAGCGTCCTCGGCCTCGTCCCGCTGTCGATCGCGCTCGCCTCCGTGGTGGCGATGTATGCGATGCTCAGCATCCTCACCCCGTCCGAGGTCTACGGCTCGGTCGAATGGCCGATCATCGTGCTTCTGGCGGCGCTCATCCCCATCGGAAGCGCCTTCGAGGACGCCGGCGGCACCGAGATCATCACCCACGCCATCATCGGCCAGACCGACGGCATGCCCGTCTGGCTGATCCTCGCCATCGTCATGGCCGTGACCATGGTGCTGTCGGACTTCCTCAACGCCATCGCCACGGCGCTGATCGCGGCGCCGATCGGCGTCTCGGTGGCGCAGTCGCTCGGCGTCTCGCCCGACCCGTTCCTGATGGGCGTCGCGGTTGCCGGCACCTGCGGCCTGCTGACACCGATCGGCCACAAGAACAACGCCATCATCATGGGGCCGGGCGGCTACCAGTTCAGCGACTACTGGCGGCTCGGCCTGCCGCTCGAGCTGCTGATCATCGCCGTCGGCGTGCCGGCGATCTTGTTCTTCTGGCCGCTGTGACGGGCAGGCATCAGAACCGGTCGCGCAGCGCGTACCAGTTGAGCGCCAGGAACAGAAGCGGCGCGCGGAGGCGCCGGCCGCCGGGGAAGGGCGGTATCTTCATCTCCTCGAACAGCCGCAGCCGGTCGCAGTTGCCGCCGACGGTCTCGGCATAGAGCCGGCCGACGAAGTTCGACAGCATGACGCCGTGGCCGGAATAGCCGCCGGCTGAGATCACGTTCGGCATCACCTCGCGCACGAAGGGCGTGCGCGGCAGCGTGATGCCGACATAGCCGCCCCAGGCATGGGTGATCTCGACGTCCTTCAGCGCCGGATAGATCTCGGCGATCTGCCGGCGGATGTGGATGTTGATGTCCTGCGGGTCGCCCGGCGCGTAGATCTCGCGGCCGCCGAACAGCAGCCGCCCCTCCTTGTCGCGGCGGAAATAGCGCACCACGAAGCGCGAATCGTCGACGGATTCGAGGCCCGGCAGCACCGGGCTGTCGGCGCCGAGCGGCGGCGTCGCGCCGATGAACGAGCCGATCGGCATCACATGCGCCGCGCTGACCGGCTCGAGGTCGCCGCCATAGGCGTTGACCGCGATCAGCGCCTTGTCGGCGGTGATCGTGCCGGAAGGCGTCGTCACCGTCACCTTGCCGTTCGCCGAGGAGATGCCGGTCGCCTTGGTGTTCTCGAACAGGTGCGCGCCGGCCTGCGCCGCGACGCGCGCCGTGCCCACCACCAGCTTCAGCGGGTTGATGTGGCCGGTGCCGGTGTCGCGGATGCCGCCGAAGAACCGCGTCGAGCCGACGCGCTCCGCCGTCTCCTTCGCGTCCATGAACGCGATGTGCGGGTAGCCGTAACGGCCGGCCATCGCCTCGGCGTGGCCGCGGTAGTCCTTCACGTAGCGCGGCTTGTGCGCGACCGACATCTGGCCGGGCATGAACTCGATGTCGATGCCGTGCTCCCCGGCGAAGCCGAGCAGGTGCGCCTTCGCCTCCTCGGCAAGGTCGAACAGCGCCCTGGCCCGCGCGAAGCCCAGCTCCGCCTCGGTCTCCTCGGCCCAGGCGCGTTGGCCGGTGCCGAGCTGGCCGCCGTTTCGCCCCGAGGCCCCGTCACCGAAGCGGTGCGCCTCGATCAGCGCCACGTCGACCCCCGCCCTGGCCAGGTGCGCGGCCGCCGACAGCCCGGTGAAGCCGCCGCCGATAACCGCGACGTCCGCCCGCCGGTCGCCGTCGAGCGCCGGATATTCCGGCCGCTCGGCAAGCGCCGCCTCGTACCAGGAGAGGCCGGGGGAGATGGGAGAGTGGTGGGTCATGGGCGAATAGCGAATAGTGAGTAGTGAGTAGGGAATAGAGAGAATAGCGAGGAAGCGGATAGCCGGGTGAAGTTCCTTTTTCCCTATTCGCTATTCCCTACTCGCTATTCGCTCCTACACGTTCAGCAACAGATACTCCCGCTCCCACGGGCTGATGACTTCCATGAAGGTCTCGAACTCGGCCTTCTTGATCGCGGCGAAGGTCGAGGCGAAGGAGGCGCCCAGCATGGTGCGCAGCGCCTCGTCGCCCTCGAACAGCTCGACCGCCTCGAGCAGGCCGCGCGGCAGGTCGATGTCGTCCTCGTTGGCGGTGGTGCCCACCGGCGCGTCGGGCTCGATCTGGTTCATCATGCCGATCAGCCCGCAGGCGAGCGAGGCGGCGAGAGCGAGATACGGGTTGGCGTCGGAGGAGGGGATGCGGTTCTCGACGCGCCGCGCCGCCGGGTCGGAGCGCGGAACCCTGAAAGCAGTGGTGCGGTTGTCGTAGCCCCACTTGGTGTTGACCGGGGCGGATGCGGCCTGCGTCAGCCGGCGGTAGGAGTTGACGTAGGGCGCGAACATGACCAGCGCGTTGGGAATGTGGTGCTGCATGCCGCCGATGAAGTGGCGGAAGGCCGGCGTCTCGCCGCCGGTGGCGTCGGTGAAGATGTTCTTGCCGGTCTTCCTGTCGATGATCGACTGGTGGATGTGCATCGCCGAGCCGGGCTGGCCCTGGATCGGCTTGGCCATGAAGGTGGCGTAGGTGTCGTGCTTCAGCGCCGCCTCGCGGATGGTGCGCTTGAACATGAACACCTGGTCGGCCAGCTCCACCGGGTCGCCGTGGCGCAGGTTGATCTCGAGCTGGCCGGCGCCCTCCTCGTGGATCAGCGTGTCGATCTCCAGCCCCTGCGCCTCGGAGAAGTGGTAGATGTCGTCGATCAGCTCGTCGAACTCGTTGATGCCGGCGATGGAATAGCCCTGCCCGCCGCCGATGGCGCGGCCCGAGCGGCCGACCGGCGGGGTCAGCGGATAGTCGGGGTCGGGGTTCTTGTTGACGAGGTAGAACTCGATCTCGGGCGCCACGACCGGCCTCAGGCCGCGCTCGGCGTAGGCGTCGACGACGCGGCGCAGCACGTTGCGCGGCGTGAACTCGACCGAGCGGCCGTCCTGGTGCACGAGGTCGCAGATCACCTGCGCCGTCGGGTCGCTTTCCCACGGCACCGCCGTCAGGGTCGACAGGTCCGGTTCGAGCTTCAGGTCGCCGTCGTCCTCCGGATAGGCGA
>JAEZXF010000519.1 GCA_023419995.1 Pseudomonadota bacterium
CGGAGATAGTCATCAACAAGAGCGGCCAGTTCTTCGCCCGTTTCGGTGCGGAGGCCGAACTGCAGGAACTGGGACAGCTGACCCTCGCGACCTTCGCCAACGAGGCCGGCCTTTCGCCGATGGGCGACAACCTCTTCCGCGAGACGCCGGCATCGGGACCTGCGAACATCGGGGTCCCCGGCGATCCCGGCTTCGCCAGCACCGAGCAAGGTTACCTGGAAGCTTCGAACGTCGACCCGGTCAAGGAGATCACCGAGCTGATCTCGGCCCAGCGCGCCTACGAGATGAATTCCAAGGTCATCAAGGCCGCGGACGAGATGGCCGCCGTCATCACCCAGGGCATCCGGTAAGCATCATGATCCGCCGTCGCCTCCGCGCTCTCCTGCCGGCCGTTCTCCTCGCTCTCGCGGCGGGAGCGACGCTGCCGGCCGCCGCGCAGGAGACGGTCCTCATCCCCACCCGCACCATCTATCCCGGCGAGACCATCACCGCCGACCTGTTGCAGGAGGTGCCGCTGCGCCGCCAGCTGCGCAATCCCGGCGCGGTCGAGCGCGACTGGCGGGCGCTCGACGGCAAGGTGGCCCGGCGCACACTGCTGCCCGGCCGCATGATCCCGACCGGCTCGGTGCGCGACGCGTGGATCGTCGAGCCGGGCAAGCCGGTCCAGGTCCTCTACGTGCAGGGCGGGCTGGAGATCGCCGTCTCGGCGGTGGCGCTGCAGGCCGGCGCCGCCGGGGATCTGGTGCGGCTGCGCAACGTCGATTCGGGAACCGTGTTCTCGGGAACCGTCATGGCCGACGGCACGGTCCGGGTGTCCGCATCATGATCCGCCGCGCGCTTCTTGCCCTCTTCATCAGCCTCGCCACGGGCGGCCTCGCCGCGGGCGACGAGCCGAGGCCCGGCGCGGGCGCCGGCGGTCCCGGCGGCACGGACGGCGCCGGCGGCAACGCAGCACCTGCCGAGGAGATCTACGGCGGCGCGGCCTATGGCGGCGTCTGGCGCAACGACCGGCTGTCCGGCTCGGGCTTCACGCGGGCGCGCATCAAGGACGTCGCCCTGCTGCAGAGCGCGCGCGACAACCAGCTCGTCGGCTACGGCCTCGTCATCGGCCTCCAGGGCACCGGCGACAGCCTGCGCTCCTCGCCCTTTACCGAGCAGTCGATGCGGGCGATGCTGGAGAACCTTGGCGTCTCGACGCGCGGCGGCCAGTCGCGGGCGAAGAACGTCGCCGCGGTGATCGTCACCGCGAACCTGCCGCCCTTCGTCCAGTCCGGCGCGCGCATCGACGTCAACGTCTCCTCGATGGGCGACGCGACCTCGCTTGCCGGCGGCACGCTGGTGATGACGCCGCTGCGCGCGCCCGACGGCGAGATCTACTCGGTCGCGCAGGGCTCGGTCATCGTCGCCGGCTTCTCGGCGCAGGGCCAGGCCGAAACCCTGACCCAGGGCGTGCCGACCAGCGGCCGCGTGCCCAATGGCGGCATCGTCGAGCGGCAGGTGCCCGCCTCGTTCAACGCCGACACCATGATGACCCTGCAGCTGCGCAACCCAGACTTCTCGACAGCGGTGCGCATCGCCGACGCGATCAACGAATATGCGAGCCACCGCTTCGGCCGCCGCGTCGCGCAGGAGCAGGACGCCCGCACCGTCATGATCCAGCGGCCCAAGGACATATCGGCCGCCCGCTTCTATGCCGAGCTGGAGAACATCGTCATCGAATCCGACGCGCCGGCCCGCGTGGTCGTGGACGAGCGCACCGGCACCATCGTCATCGGCCAGCAGGTGCGCATCTCGCGCGTCGCCATCAGCCACGGCGCGCTCACCGTGCGCATCACCGAAATGCCGAAGGTCGTGCAGCCCGAGCCGTTCTCGCGCGGGGAGACCGCCGTCGAGCCCTTCACCGCGATCGAGGCCGACCGTCCCGACGGCCGGGTCGCCATGCTCGACGGGCCCGATCTCGAGACGCTGGTCTCCGGCCTGAACCGGCTGGGCGTGAAGCCCGACGGCATCATCGCCATCCTGCAGGGCATCAAGTCGGCAGGGGCGCTTCAGGCCGAACTCGTGCTGCAATAGGACGATCGCGATGACCCACCATCCCGCCGCCGCAAACCGCCGTGTCGCGCTCGCTGCCGGCGCCGGCATCCTGCTCGGCGCGCTCGTCTTCGGCGGCACGCCGGCCGCGACCCAGGCCGTCGACGCGCTGACCGAGCGCATCGGCCAGGTCGACGACGATATCCGCCGCTTCTGCTCCAACATCGCCGACGCCGCGCGCGACCGCCGCCATGCCCTGCAGCAGGCCGAGCTGGAAAGCCTCCAGAAGGACATCGATCAGCGCATCGCCGCGCTCGAGGAGAAGCGCGCCGAGTACGAGGAGTGGCTGGCCCGCCGCAACGACTTCCTCGCCAAGGCCGAGGGCAACTTGGTCGACATCTACTCCCGCATGCGCCCCGACGCCGCCGCCGAGCGGCTGGCCGAGGTCAACGCGGAGCTCGCCGCCGGCATCCTGATGAAGCTTCAGGCGCGGCAGGCGGGCATCATCCTCAACGAAATGGACAGCAAGGCCGCCGCCACGCTCACGGGCATCATGGCGAGCGCGGCCCGCAGGCAGGACCCGACATGAACGCGAGGCCGCTCATCCTTCTCGCCGCGCTCGCGCTCGCCGGCTGCACCACGCCGCAGGAAGAGATCGGCAAGCCGCCGGCACTGTCGCCGGTGGGCTATGGCGTCGGCATGGACCCGAAGACCGTCTACAGCTATCCGACCCCCCCGGCGCAGGCGACCAGGCGCTACTCGCTGTGGGACGACCGCCAGTCGAAGTTCTTCACCGACGCGCGCGCGCTCCAGGCCGGCGACATCCTGACGGTCGACATCCAGATCAACGACCGCGCCCGCTTCCGCAACGAATCCGAGCGCTCGCGCACGTCGAGCCGCGGGCTGGGGCTCGGCGCCTCGGTGTCGACCTGGCCGTGGAAGGGCGTCACCGGCTCGGCCGATTTCGACGTCGATTCCGACACCGCCAGCAAGGGCGCGGGCGCGACCGAGCGCTCCGAGGACATTAGGTTGTCCGTCGCCGCCGTGGTGACCGACGTGCTGCCCAACGGCAACCTCGTCATCTCCGGCTCGCAGGAGGTGCTGGTCAACGCCGAGCTGCGCGTCCTGACCATCACCGGCATCGTCCGGCCGTCCGACATCGGCGCCGCCAACACCGTGTCCTACGAGCGCATCGCCGAGGCGCGCATCTCCTATGGCGGCCGCGGCAGGCTGACCGAGGTCCAGCAGCCGGGCTGGGGCCACCAGATCGTCGACAACATCCTGCCCTTCTGATCCGGGGAGATCGCCATGGCCATCGTCGACGACACAGCCCCGCCCCGCAGCGAGCCCTCGCTCGTCGTCCAGGTCGCCGCGCTGGTCGGCCTGACCGTGATCGCCATCGCCATCGGCTGGCTGTCCGGCCTCTATCTCTCCAACAAGCAGACGCCGCGCGAGGACCCGGCCGCGACCGTGGTGGCCAAGGCTGACGAGACGAAGCTGGTCGAGGTGGCGGAGAAGCTCGGCGTCGTCTATCTCGAGCCGATCACCACCAACCTCGCCGGCCCGACCGAGACCTGGGCCCGGCTCGAGCTGGCGCTGGTCTTCTCCGGCGAGGTCGACCTGGTGGTCGCCCAGACCGTGCAGCAGGACATCCTCGCCTATCTGCGCACCGTCAAGTTCCATCAGGTGGACGGGCCGAGCGGCTTCCAGCATCTCAAGTCCGACATCGAGGAGCGCGCCGCCATCCGCAGCGAGGGCAAGGTGAAGAGCGTCCTCATCCGCACGCTGCTGTTCGAATGATGCGCCCGCGCGCCGCCCTTGCCGCCTTCCTCGCGCTCGTGGCCGCCTCCGCGACGCCGGCGGCCGCGCAGGGCATAGACCTCGGCAACATCGCCGGCCAGATGCAGGGCCAGACGGTCGGCACCATCATCCAGCTCTTCGGGCTGCTGACGGTGCTGTCGCTGGCGCCGGGCATCCTGATCATGGTGACGAGTTTCACGCGCTTCATCATCGTGTTCTCGATCCTGCGCTCGGGGCTCGGCCTGCCGACGACGCCGGCCAACCTCATCCTCATCAGCCTGTCGCTGTTCATGACCTTCTACGTCATGGGGCCAGCCTTCGACCGGGCCTGGAACGAGGGCGTGCAGCCGCTGGTGGCGGCCGAGATCACCGAGGCCGAGGCCTTCGAGCGCATCTCCGACCCGTTCCGCGACTTCATGGTCGCCAATGTCCGCGACAAGGACTTCGACCTGTTCGCCGACCTCGCGCGCGAGCGCGGCCAGGCGGACGTGTCGGTCGAGAACGCCGACTTCCGCATCCTCGTCCCCGCCTTCATGATCTCGGAGATCCGGCGCGGCTTCGAGATCGGCTTCCTGATCGTGCTGCCCTTCCTGGTCATCGACCTGATCGTGGCGACCATCACCATGTCGATGGGCATGATGATGCTGCCGCCGGTGGTTGTGTCGCTGCCGTTCAAGATCCTGTTTTTTGTGCTGATCGACGGCTGGAACCTGCTCGTCGGCTCCCTCGTGCGCTCCTTCGCCTGAGGCGCCTGCGGCGCGGACGCGCGGGCGCTCCGCTCTGCCCTCTCGCCTATGCACCTGTTTTCAAAGGCACTTCGAAGCCGCCGTCTGGCGCGCCGTGCTGTCGGCCGAGTCCGCTCCGCCGGCATGAACGAAGTGTTAACCATATGATTTTCCTCAACATTAACCATACCGCTTAGCCGTTCTGTAGGCTTTGCCCCCTATAGCTTTGTGTCGAGGGGCAGATCGGCGGTCTTGGGGACTGAAACCACGCTGGTCGGGCATGAAGCCACGCCGCTTCGCCGGTAACAGTCCGGCATGTTGTTCGAGTATCGAGTTACAAGGCGTAGAAAAATGTCCAGCTTGAACACCAACGCGTCGGCGATGACCGCGCTGCAGACGCTCTCCCTGACCAACAAGAACATGGCCACCACGCAGAGCCGCATCTCGACCGGCTTCCGCGTCGCCGAAGCTTCCGACAACGCCGCGTACTGGTCGATCGCGACCTCGATGCGTTCGGACAACAAGGCGCTTTCGTCGGTCCAGGACGCCCTCGGCCTCGGCGCCGGTAAGCTCGACACCGCTTACACCGGCATGAACGAAGTCATCAGCACCGTCGACAAGATCAAGCAGAAGCTCGTTTCCGCCCAGGGCGCCAGCCTTGAGGACCAGAAGAAGATCTCGGTCGAGATCGCCGAGTTGCAGAACCACATCAAGTCGGTAGCGACCAACTCGATCTATGCCGGCTCGAACCTGCTCAAGAACGACGGCTCGGACGATTGGGAAATCGTCGCCTCCTACAACCGTGACGGCACCACGGTCACCATCGAGACCATCAAGCTCACCCACGCTGACGTCCTGCTGCTCGACGACACCGATGCCAACGGCCTGGTCGGCGATGTCGTCGCGGATGCTCTGTTCGACCTCAGCTCCGCGACCGACCCCATCGACGGTACCGCCATCGCCACGGCGCTCGAAACCGCCGAGACGGCGCTTGCCGCCCTCGCCGACGGCGCCGCCAAGCTCGGCGCGGCCAAGTCGCGCGGCGACCTGCAGAAGGACTTCGTCTCCAAGCTGTCCGACGCCATCGACCGCGGTGTCGGCCAGCTCGTCGATGCCGACATGAACAAGGAATCGGCCCGTCTGTCGGCTCTCCAGGTCCAGCAGCAGCTCGGCATCCAGGCGCTGTCGATCGCCAACTCCAACACCCAGAACATCCTGTCGCTGTTCCGCTAAGGAACGCGGCGCGGGGGCGGGGCCGCCGCCCCCCCCCGCGCCCGGCAGTCCACCAAA
>JAEZXF010000536.1 GCA_023419995.1 Pseudomonadota bacterium
AGACGGGCTCGATCAGCCTGCCGAAGAACACCCGCATCGGCCAGGTGGCGCAGGAGGCGCCGGGCACCGAGGAGCCGCTGATCGAGATCGTCCTCAAGGCCGACACGGAGCGCCTGGCCCTGCTGTCGGAAGCCGAGACCGCGACCGACGCCCATCGCATCGCCGAGATCCAGATGCGGCTTGCCGACATCGACGCCCATTCGGCCGAGGCGCGGGCCGCGACCATCCTCGCCGGCCTCGGCTTCGACGCCGAGGCCCAGAAGCGGCCGGCCTCGCCCTTCTCCGGCGGCTGGCGCATGCGCGTCGCGCTGGCCTCGGTGCTGTTCGCCCAGCCCGACCTGCTGCTGCTCGACGAGCCAACCAACTATCTCGACCTCGAGGGCACGATGTGGCTGGAAGGCTACGTCGCGCGCTACCCGCATACCGTGCTGCTGATCAGCCACGACCGCGACCTGCTCAACCGGGCCGTCAGCTCCATCGTCCATCTCGACCAGATGAAGCTGACCTTCTGGCGCGGCGGCTACGACCAGTTCGCGCGCCAGCGCGCCGATCAGCTCGAGCACCAGGAAAAGGCGCGCGTGAAGCAGGAAGCGCAGCGCAAGCACATGGAGAGCTTCGTCGAGCGCTTCCGCGCCAAGGCCTCGAAGGCGCGGCAGGCGCAGTCGCGCCTGAAGGCGCTGGAGAAGCTGAAGCCGATCTCGGCCGTCATCGAGGACCATGTGCGGCCGTTCTCCTTCCCCGAGCCGCAGAAGACCGTCGCGTCGCCGATCATCACCATGCAGGCGGGGGCGGTCGGCTACCAGCCCGGCAAGCCGGTGCTGAAGAACCTGACGCTCAGGATCGACGAGGACGACCGCATCGCCCTTCTCGGCGCCAACGGCAACGGCAAGTCGACCTTCGCCAAGCTGATCGCCGGCCGGCTCAAGCTGGAGAGCGGCGGCATCACCACCGCGCCCGGGCTCAAGGTGTCGATGTTCGCGCAGCACCAGCTCGACGACCTGCGGCCGGAGGAATCGGCCATCGAGCACGTGCGCCGGCTGATGCCCGAGGCGCCCGAGGCCAGGGTGCGCGGCCGCGTCGCCCAGATGGGGCTGTCGACGGAGAAGATGCAGACCAAGGCGAAGGACCTTTCCGGCGGCGAGAAGGCACGGCTCCTGATGGGGCTCGCCACCTTCGACGGGCCGAACCTGTTCATCCTCGACGAGCCGACCAACCACCTCGACATCGACAGCCGCGAGGCGCTGATGATGGCGCTGAACGATTTTCCCGGCGCGGTCATCCTCATCAGCCACGACCGCCACCTGATCGAGGCGACGGCCGACCGGCTGTGGCTGGTCAAGGACGGGACCGTCGCCCCCTATGACGGCGACATGGCCGACTACCGCCAGCTCATCACCGGCGGCGCGTCCGACCGGCGCGAGAGGCGCGAGGCGGACAAGGCGTCGAAGGCCGACCGGCGGCGCGAGGCCGCGGCGCGCCGCGCCGCGCTCGAGCCGCTGGCGAAGGAGATCAAGGCAACCGAGGGTCTGATCGAGCGCACCCGCAAGCGCCTCGACGCCATCGAGGACCAGCTCGCCGACCCCGCCCTCTACGAAAGGGAGCCTGCGACCGCGACGCGGCTTGCCAAGGAGCGCTCGGACCTTTCCAATGCGCTTGCCCGCCACGAGGACAAGTGGCTGGAGCTTTCCGCCGGCTACGAGGAGGGGATGGCAGAATGACGATCCGGATCGACAGGGACGGCGAGACCACCATCGTCACCATAGACCGGCCCGAGGCGCGCAACGCCGTCGACCCGGCAACGGCGGAAGCGCTGTTCCGCGCCTTCGTCGACTTCGACCGCGACGAGGGCGCCAAGGTCGCGGTGCTCACGGGCGCCGGCGGCTCGTTCTGCGCCGGCTTCGACCTGAAGCACGCGGCCAGCGCCATCGGTCCGGAATGGTTCGCCGAGCACGATCTCGACGCCTCGTTCGACGGCCACGACGACCGGCCGCGCAAGGGGCCGATGGGTCCGTCGCGGCTCACCCTTTCCAAGCCGGTCATCGCGGCGATCGGCGGCCCGGCCGTCGCCGGCGGCATGGAGCTCGCGCTGTGGTGCGACCTCAGGGTGATGGAGCGCACCGCCTATATGGGCGTCTACTGCCGCCGCTTCGGCGTGCCGCTGATCGACGGCGGCACCGTGCGCCTGCCGCGCATCGTCGGCCATGGCCGCGCCATGGACCTGATCCTGACCGGACGGCAGATCAAGGCCGAGGAATGCCACGAGTGGGGCCTCGCCACGCGCCTGTGCAACGAGGGCAAGGCGCTGGCGACGGCGCTGGAGCTGGCGCGCGAGATCGCGCGCTTCCCGCAGGGCTGCATGCGGGCCGACCGGATCTCGGCGATCCGCCAGTGGTCGCTCGGCCCCGAGGCCGCGCTCGCCAACGAATGGAAGAGCGCCGGGACGTTCCGCAAGGAAGGCATGGCCGGCGCCGGCCGCTTCGCCGCCGGCAAGGGGCGCGGCGGCGACTTCGGCGAGTTCTGAGCGCCTTCGCCACGCACCGTTCCGCTGTCCAAGCAGACAGCTCCGGGCATTCGCCGCTTCAGTCGGCAGATCGCCGTCGATTGATCGGCCTATGGCCGGGCGCTCCTCACCCCCTGCCCCAGCGATGCTGGGGCGGCTGGGAATTCGGGTTCTCGCGGCGGCGGCGGAAGGTCATCAGCAGGCCGAAGAAGCCGATCGCCATCATGCCGTAGCCGATCGGCGGCACGGCCTCGTCGATGTCCCTCGTGCCGCCGATGAGGACGAGGTCGACCGTGGCCATGTCGATGTCGACGTCGCCGGGACCGAAGGTGAAGACGTAGGGCGATTCACCCGGATAGTAGAGCGGCCCCACCTCCACCGGGTAGATGCGGCCGGGGAGCTGCGGGCTGACGATGCGCGGCTCGACGCCGTCGAGCGTGAAGTAGTGCACGATCTCGGTGCGGCCGTTGGACGAGACCGTCAGGGTCATGACGGTCGATCGCTCGGCGCCCTCGACGGGCCGCGGCGTCGATATCTCGGTCCTGACCAGAACCTGCGCCTGGTCGGTCGGCAGCAGGATCTCGACGGGCTGGAAGCCGGAGGCGCGGTCGTAGGCGCGCCAGCGGCCGATCTCGAAGCCGGCACCGCCCTCCGCCCAGGGATAGATCAGGCCGAGCAGGACGCCGACCGCCAGCACGGCGAGAAAGACCAGCCGCAGGAGCCAGCGCAGCAGCGTTCTCATGCCTTCTTCTCCCATCGCCGCTCAGGCGTCTGCTGCCAGTAGGTCGCGCTGTGGCCGGCCGCCTTCACGGCCTTCCAGTGCTGCCGCGCCTGCGCCACCTGCGCCTCGTCGTGGCCGTCGAACATGAAGACGGCCCGCTCGTAGGCCGACAGGTCGGGCGGGCTGGCGCCGTCGACGAGAAAGCGGATGCGCGCGCCGTTGGGGTTGCCCTCGCCGCAGGTCAGCAGCACCGGCTGGTGCTGCGGGTGCTGGTCGTGCTCGGTGCCGTGGGCGAGGAAGGAATCCTCGCGCCAGGTCCACAGGTGCTGGTCGAGCACGTCGCGGCGCTCCTCGCCGCCGACCTGCACCACCGCGCGCCAGCCGCGCTCGACGCTCTTTTCCAGAAGCGGCGGCAGCGCCTCCTCCAGCGTCGATTCGGTCAGGTGATAGAACAGCGCCTCGGTCATGGCCGCCCGCATGAGCCTCCCGGTTCAGCCCTCGTAGTGATCGCGCACCAGCCTGTCGAGCAGCCTCACCCCGAAGCCCGAGCCCCAGGACTGGTTGATCTCGGAGCTGGGCGAGCCCATCGCCGTGCCGGCGATGTCGAGATGCGCCCAGGGGGTGTCCTTGACGAAGCGCTGGAGGAACTGCGCCGCCGTGATCGAGCCGGCATAGCGGCCGCCGGTGTTCTTCATGTCGGCGTTCTTGGAATCGATCATCTTGTCGTATTCGGGGCCGAGCGGCAGCCGCCAGAGCTTCTCGCCCGTGTCGCGGCCGGCGGCGAGGAGCCGGTCGGCCAGCTCGTCGTTGTTGGAGAACAGGCCGGCATGCTCGTTGCCGAGCGCGACGATGATCGCCCCGGTCAGCGTGGCGAGGTTGACCATGAAGCGCGGCGCGAAGCGCTCGTTGGCGTACCAGAGCGCGTCGCCGAGCACGAGGCGGCCCTCGGCGTCGGTGTTGATGACCTCGATGGTCTGGCCGGACATCGAGGTGACGATGTCGCCGGGCCGCGGGGCGTTGCCGTCGGGCATGTTCTCGACCAGACCGATGATGCCGATGACGTTCGCCTTGGCCTTGCGCGCGGCGAGAACGTGCATCAGGCCGGTGACGGCGGCCGCGCCGCCCATGTCGCCCTTCATGTCCTCCATGCCGCCGGCCGGCTTGATCGAGATGCCGCCGGTGTCGAACACAACGCCCTTGCCGACGAAGGCGACGGGCTGGTCCTTCGGCTTGCCGCCGTCCCAGCGCATGACGACGAGGCGCGGCGGACGGATCGAGCCCTGCGCCACGCCGAGCAGCGCGCCCATCTTCAGCTTGCGCATCTACTTCTCGGTCAGGATCTCGACCTTGACGCCGAGCGCCTCGAGCTCCCTGGCCCTTGCCGCGAACTCGAGCGTGCCGAGTACGTTGGCCGGCTCGTTGACGAGATCGCGCGCCAGGAGCACGCCGTCGGCCACGGCCTGCGCGGTGGCGAAGGCGCGCCTGGCGGCGGTCGGGTTGGCGCACAGGACCGTCACCCTCGTCGGGCCGCTCGCCTTGCCGTTGTCCTTCCGGGTCTTGTACCGGTCGAAGACGTAGGAGTTGAGCACAACGCCCAGCGCCAGCGCGGCGACGTCCTCGGGCGAAGGGGATGCGCCCGCCACGTCGACCAGGATCGAGACGTCCTGCGCCTTCTTCGATGCGGCGAACGCCGCGCCGCCGAGCCGGCTCCATGCCCGCTCGTCGAGGGCGTCGGGCTTGCCGACGCCGAGCGCCACCACGCGCTCGCAGGCCGCGCCGTGCGGCGCGATGAGGTCGAGCGACGCGGCGAGCTTGCCGGTGAAATCGGCGACGGAGAACGCCCTGGCGAGCTGGCCCTGCGGGTCGACCGCGGCGGCCGATCCGGCGAGCCCCCCGCCTTCCGCCACGAGCACGACGGCCGCCCCCTTCTTCGGCGCGGCGATCTTGGCGAATGCGATGGTGGGGCGGACGGACATGGGCGCTTCCATGATTGGGGGCTGGGGAATGCGGCATCGGGTCGCTTTCCCGCCGGCTGCGCGCAGGGGTGCCGCTGGCGGCGGAGAAGTGCGTTATCCTTGGGGTTTCGCGCATTTTCGTCCGGGCCGCAAGCCCGCAGCAGGCTTCGCGCGGTATGCCTCGCCGATGGCCGCCTTCCCGGCGGCGGCAGATGAGAGACGCGGCGTTAACCTTGTTTGTTGGCGGTTTATTCGCCAAAATCGCCGACACTCGAGCCTGAAGGAAAAGGGTGAGCGACCTGACACGCATGACATGCGCCCGAACGGCCGGACGAGGCGGGGCCGAAACCCCGCGCGCCATGCTCCTGCCGCAAACGGACAGGCTCTAGCGACGCATGAGAGTCATAGAACGCTACATTCTGCGCCGCACGGTGGCGATATTCATGGCGACGCTGCTGTGGGTTCTGGCGATCGTGTGGACGACGCAGGTGCTGGTGCGCATCGACGTCGTCACCTCGAACGGCCAGTCGGCAGCCACCTTCTTCGAGATCGCTTGGCTGATCCTGCCCTCGGTGATCCCGATCGTCATGCCGTTCGCGGTCGGCATCGCCGTCGCCCACACGCTGACGACGATGAACACCGATTCGGAGCTGATCGTCATGAGCGCGGCCGGCAGCCCGCGCATGGCGGTGATCCGGCCGATGATCATCCTGGCGGTCGTCGCCTCGATCCTCAGCCTCATCATCACCAATGTCGTCAACCCGCCCTCGCGCCAGCGCATGCGCGCGCTCCTCGCCGAGGCGCGCGCCGACCTCATCACCTCGGTGATCGAGGAAGGCGCGTTCCAGAAGATCGAGGACGGTCTCTACATCCAGATCGGGGAGCGCCTGCCGGACGGGCGCTTCGGCGGCATCTTCGTCGCGGACACGCGCGAGGAAGGCATCGAGCTGATCTACTATGCGCGTGAGGGCACCACGGTCGAGGTGGACGGCAACCAGCTGCTCGTCATGCGCGACGGCACCGTGCACCGCAAGACCGGCGGTCACGTCTCGGTGGTGCGCTACACGTCCTACGCCTTCGACCTGTCGCAGTTCGTCGCCAGCGGCGCGCGGCCGCAGCTCAAGCCCAAGGACCAGTCGCTCGCCTTCCTGCTCGACCCCGACCCGAACGACTGGTACCAGAAGCACAACCCGCAGGTGTACCGGGCGGAGCTCCACACCCGCTTCAGCGACTGGCTCTATCCGCTCGTCTTCGCGCTGGTCGGCCTGGCGGTGGCGGGCGATTCGCGCTCCTTCCGCGAGGCGCGCATCCATCCGCTCCTGACCACGATGTCGATCGCCATGCTGTTCCGCTGGGGCGGCTTCTACTTCTCCAACGAGATCGAGACCGTCGCCGCTCTGACGCCGATGGTCTACGCCATCCCGCTCGGGGCCTGCGCCATCGCCATCTTCTTCATCGCCACCAACCGGGTGATGGAGCTGCCGATGTGGCTGGTGGAGCGCGGGGCATCCCTCTTCGCGCGGCTCCATGCGCGCGTCCTCGCGCTGTGGCACCTCCTCAAGGGCTACAGGCCGTCGGCACCGGGGGGCTCGGCATGATCGGCTTCGTCCTCGGGCGCTACTTCTTCCTGCGCTACATCGCGCTGACCTTCTGGTTCTTCATCGGCGCCGCCGCCATCGTCTTCATCGTCAGCTTCACCGAGATCAGCGGCCAGATCGGCGCGGCGGTCGAGAACGCGGCGAGCGCGGCGCTGATGATCGCCGCCCTGCAGACGCCGATGATCATGCAGCAGGCCGTGCCGTTCATCGGCCTCGTTTCCGGCATCGTCACGCTGGTGGCGCTCAACCGAAAGTACGAGCTGGTCGTGGCGCGCGCCGCCGGCATCTCGGCTTGGCAGTTCCTGACGCCGATCTGCCTCGCCGCCTTCACCTACGGGCTGGTGACGCTGTTCGTCCTCAACCCCATCGCCGCCGCGAGCTTCGAGCGGGCGCAGGCGCTGGAGGCGGACGCGCGCTCGGGAGGGGCCGCGCCCGGCGTGCAGCCCGGCACACCGTGGATCAAGCAGCGCACCGACGAGGGCGAGACCATCATCGGCGCGAAGACCGCGCTGAACCAGGGGCTCGACCTCGCCGACGCGACCTTCCTGCGCATCGGCGACGACGGCTCCGTCACCGAGCGCATCGACGCGGAGCGCGCCTATCTGCGCGACGGCTACTGGGAGATCACCGGAGCCCAGCGCATGATCGAGGGCGAGCCGCCCGTCCCGGTCGAATCGATCCGGATCGCCACCAACCTGGTGCCGGAATACGTGCTCGAACGGCTGGTGCGGCCGGAGATGATTCCGATCTACGAGCTGCCGCGAAAGATCGCCGCGGCCCGCTCCTTCGGGGTCCGCGCCGACGCCTTCGCCACCCATTTCCACTCCCTCGTGGCGCTGCCCGCGCTGCTCGTCGCCATGGCGCTGATCGCGGCGACGGTGTCGATGCGATTTGCGCGCATGGGGCAGTCGGCGACGATTATTCTGGGTGGCGTCCTCGCCGGCTTTCTGCTTTATGTCGTCTCGGTTCTGGTCAAGGCGTTCGGCAGCGCCGGATTCGTGCCGCCCGTGGTGGCGGCCTGGTTCCCGGTTCTGGTTGCCGGTTTCTTCGGGGTGACGTTCCTGTTGTACAAGGAGGACGGCTAGGTGGAGGGCGAAGGTGCGATGATTCGCAGACGCGCCCGCATTGCACACCTGGCGGGGGCGACCGCGCTTGCCTGCCTGCTGGCGGGTGTCGCCCTGCCCGGCATCGCCGCCGCGCAGGACATCGACCTCGACCGCATGGCGACCTCGCCCGACGCAGAGCTCCTGCTCGAAGCCGACACCATCATCTACGACAACGACCGCAACACCATCACCGCCGAGGGCGGGGTGCGGATCGACTATGACGGCCACCGCCTGGTGGCGCAGCGCATCGTCTACCACCGCGCCACCGCGCGGCTCGTCGCCAGCGGCGACGTCGAGGTGGTCGACCGCCAGGGCACCCGCATCCACACCGACGAGATCGACGTCACCGACGATTTCCGCGACGCCTTCGTGCGCACCCTGCGCGTCGAGACCGTGGACAAGACCTATTTCGCCGCCGACAGCGCCGAGCGCGAGGACGGCGAGGTGACGACGTTCAACTACGGCGTCTATACCGCCTGCGAGCCCTGCCGCGAGCGGCCGGACAAGGCCCCGCCATGGCGCGTCAAGGCGCAGAAGATCATCTGGAACGGCAAGGAGAAGACCGTCCGCTTCCAGAACGCCAGCTTCGAGCTGTTCGGCCTGCCGATCGCCTACCTGCCGTTCCTCGAGCTTCCCGACCCGACGGTGAAGCAGAAGTCCGGTTTCCTGATCCCCGGCTACCGCCGGTCGACCTCGCTCGGCCACGGCGTCACCGTTCCCTACTATTTCGCGCTGTCGCGGACGGCGGATCTGACGGTCAAGCCGACCTGGTATTCGCGCCAGGGCTTCCTCGGCGAGGCCGAGTGGCGCCAGCAGTTCGACAATGGCGGCTATTCGGTGACGGTCGCCGGCATCCGCCAGCGCAGCCCGGAGGCCTTCGTCGCCGGCTCGAGCGACGACGAGCGCACGCGGGCCATGGTCGGCTCGAAGGGTGCGTTCCGCATCAATCCGCGCTGGACCTTCGGCTGGGACGTGATGGCCCAGACCGACAAGGTGTTCTCGCACCGCTACGGCATCGACGGCTACGAGTCGGTGCGGCGGACGAACCAGATCTACCTCACCGGCCTGAACGAGCGGAACTATTTCGACCTGCGCTTCCAGAAGTTCAACGTGCAGGAGACGGTGCCGGACACCCATCCCTCCGCGCGCGACCCCAAGCAGCCCTGGGTGTTGCCGGTCCTCGACTATTCCTACACGCCCGACATGCCGGTCGCCGGGGGCGAGCTGAACGTCGACGTCAACGTGACCAGCATCCGCCGCGACGTGCTGGACGTGGCGGCCGTCGGCAATCGCGTCACCGGCATCGAGGGCGGCGCGAACCGGGTGACGGCCGAGGCCGAGTGGAAGCGGTCGTTCATCACCGCCGGCGGCCTGATGCTGACGCCGATCCTGCATGCGCGCGCCGACGGCATCGGCACCGACTACGAGGGCGGCTCCGCCGCGGCGATCAACGCCGCCTTCCCGCTTTCGACCGACCTGCGCTCGTCCTATTACCGCGCCACCGCGACGGCGGGCATGGAAGCGCGCTGGCCGTTCCTGTTCACCACGGCGGCTTCCAGCCACGTCGTCGAGCCGATGGCACAGGTCTTCGCCCGGCCGGACGAGCCGCACGGCGACCGCGTCGGCATCCCGAACGAGGATGCCCAGAGCATGGTGTTCGACGCCACGACGCTGTTCGAGCGCGACAAGTTCTCCGGCTACGACCGCATCGAGGGCGGCGTGCGCGCCAATGTCGGCGTGCGCTACTCGGGCGCGTTCGCCAATGGCTGGTCGACCAATGCGCTGTTCGGCCAGTCCTTCCACCTTGCCGGGACCAACCCCTACGCCTCGCCGGACCTCGTCAATGTCGGCGCGTTCTCCGGCCTCGAAAGCAAGCGTTCGGACTATGTCGGATCGGTCGGGCTGCGCAGCCCGGACGGGCTGTCGCTCGCGGCCGGCGCGCGCCTCGACGAGGAGGATTTCGAGCTGCGCCGCACCGACGTCGCCGCCAGCTACGCGTCGCGGCCGGTCAGCGTCTCGGGCGTCTATTCGTTCATCGAGGCGCAGCCCGACTACGGCTATGCGACGGATCGCCACGAGGTCCGCGGCAACGCCAGCGTGCGCGTCCACGACAACTGGCGCATCTTCGGCGGCGGCACCTACGACCTGACCAGCGAGGTTCTGGTCAGCAAGTCGATCGGCTTCGCCTATGACGACGACTGCTTCGCCTATTCCCTGTCGATGACAGAGTATGAGAGCCCGACGACGGGCGAGCGCAGCCGCAGCCTCGGGTTCAGCGTCTCGCTGCGCACCATCGGCGATTTCGGAAGCACCTCGGACGCGCTCGACTAGCGCCCGGCCTTTGCAGCGCTTCGATGCCGCGCCGTCACGCTTTCGCCCCATAGGCGGGTAAGGGATGGACAGAGGGATCGGAGCGATAGGGAACCAAGGAGACGTAACAGGATGAGAACGGTCGCAAGCGCCCTGCGCCGCACCGGATTCGCAGCCATGATGGCCTGCCTTCTGCCGCTGGCCGTGCCGCATGCGGCCGCCCAGGCGAGCGAGATCCGATACATCGTCAACAAGGAAGCGATCACCAGCTACGATATCCAGCGGCGCGCGGCGTTCCTGAGGTTGCAGAACAAGCGCGGCAACCTGCAGCAGCTCGCCGCCGAGGAGATGATCGACCAGACGGTGCGCAACGCCGAGGCCAAGCGCCTCAACGTCCGCATCAGCGACGACCAGGTTGCCTCCGCCTACGAGCGCTTTGCCCGCTCCAACAACATGTCGCCGGGCCAGATGGACCAGGTGCTGAACCAGGCCGGCATCACCAAGGCGCATTTCCGCGAGTTCATCCGCGCCCAGATGAGCTGGGGCCAGGTCCTGTCGCGCAAGGGCCGCTCCGGCGGCAAGATGAGCGAGCAGGACGTGGTGCACCGCATGCTCCAGCAGGGTGGCCAGAAGCCGCGCGCCACCGAGTACATGCTGCAGCAGGTCATCTTCGTCGTCCCGGCGGCGGAGCGGCGGGCGAAGCTCGGCGCGCGCAAGCGCGAGGCCGAGGCGCTGCGCCAGCGCTTCCGCGGCTGCGACACGACGCGCGAGTTCGCCAAGGGGCTGCTCGACGTCACCGTGCGCGAGCTCGGCCGCGTGATCGAGCAGGAGCTGCCCTCGGACTGGGAGAAGCAGGTCAAGGCGACGTCGGCTGGCCAGGCCACCGGCGTGCGCGAGACCGACCGCGGCGTCGAGTTCATCGGCGTGTGCAGCACGCGCGAGGTGTCCGACGACCGGGTGGCGCAGCTCGTCTTCGGCGCCGAGCAGAGAAGCGGCGAGGACGAGGATCTTTCCAAGAAGCTCACCGAGGAGCTTCGCTCCAAGGCGCAGATCGTCCGCCGCTGACCACCCTCGCACCGAACCGGGATCGGCCGTCTTGCGCATGCTGGCACTGACATCGGGCGATCCCTCCGGCATCGGGCCGGAAATCGCGGCCGCCGCGTGGCGGCTGCGCACCAGGCACGGGACGCCCCCCTTCTATCTGCTGACGGATCCCGCGCTGATGGCGGCGCGCGCGCCGGACGTGCCGCTTGCCGTCCTCGAACCGCACGAGGCCGCCTCCGCCTTCGCCGACGCGCTGCCCGTCGTTCCCCTTTCCACAACCTTCACCGACGCGCCCGGCCGGCCGGACACGCGGAACGCGGCCGGGACGGTCGAGGCCATCGAGCGCGCGGTCGGGGACGTGCAGGCCGGTCGCGCAGACGCGCTCGTCACCTGCCCCATCGCCAAGAAGCCGCTCTACGACGCCGGCTTCGCCTATCCGGGACACACCGAGTTCCTCGGCCACCTCGCCGGCGGCATGCGCCCGGTGATGATGCTGGCCGGGCCGGACCTCAGGGCCGTGCCGGTCACCGTCCACATCGCGCTGTCGGAGGTTCCTCGCCGGCTGACGACCGGGGAAATCGTCGAGACGGCGGCGATCACCGCGGCGGACCTCGCGGCGCGCTTCGGCATCGCCCGCCCCCGCCTCGCCATCGCCGGGCTCAACCCCCATGCCGGGGAGAACGGCGCCATGGGGCGGGAGGACGAGGAGATCGTCCGCCCCGCCGTCGAGGAGATGATCCGCCGCGGGATCGAGGCGCGCGGGCCGCTGCCGGCCGACACGATGTTCCATGCGCGGGCGCGCGCGAGTTATGACGCCGCGATCTGCATGTATCACGACCAGGCGCTGATCCCGGCGAAGGCGCTGGCCTTCGACGAGACGGTGAACGTCACGCTCGGCCTCCCCTTCATCCGCACCTCGCCCGACCACGGCACGGCCTTCGACATCGCCGGCAAGGACATCGCGCGGCCGGACAGCCTGATCGCGGCGCTGAAGATGGCGCGCGCCATGGCCGACAGCAGGACGGGGCCGGCATGAGCCTCGACGGCCTGCCCCCGCTGCGCGAGGTGATCGAGCGCCACGAGCTGCGGGCGAAGAAGTCGCTCGGCCAGAACTTCCTGCTCGACCTCAACATCACCGCCAAGGTGGCGCGCGCGGCCGGCGACCTTTCCGACGCCACCGTCATCGAGGTGGGCCCCGGCCCCGGCGGGCTGACGCGCGCGCTCCTCGCGCACGATGCCCGGCGCGTCATCGCGATCGAGCGCGACGACCGCTGCCTCGCCGCGCTCGCCGAGGTCTCGGCGCACTATCCCGGCCAGCTGGAGGTGATCGCCGGCGACGCGATGCGGACCGATTTCGCGGCGCTGGCGGCGGGCGCCGGCCCGGTCAGGATCGTCGCCAACCTGCCCTACAACATCGGCACCGAGCTTCTCGTCCGCTGGCTGACGCCCGCGGCATGGCCGCCCTACTGGTCCTCGCTGACGCTGATGTTCCAGAAGGAGGTGGCGCAGCGGATCGTGGCAGGCCCCGGCGACGACGCCTACGGGCGGCTCGGCGTGCTGGCGGGCTGGCGCACCCAGGCGAGGATCGTCTTCGACCTGCCGCCGCAGGCATTCACGCCGCCGCCCAAGGTCACCTCGGCGGTCGTCCACGTCACGCCGCGCGAGAACCCGCTGCCCGCCGACCAGAAGAAGCTGGCGCGGGTGACGGAAGCCGCCTTCGGCCAGCGGCGCAAGATGCTCCGCCAGAGCCTCAAGGCGCTCGGCGGCGAGCGCCTTCTCGAGGCGGCCGGCATCGACCCCACCCGCCGCGCCGAGACGCTGTCCATCGAGGAATTCGTCCGCCTGGCCAACCTGCTCTGAGGCGCGGCGCGCAGGCGCGTTGCCGGTACGCTCGACGCCTGCTCAGCGTGTGGCGAAGGCAGATGAAGCAGGCGTCGGAAGACCGTCACTACGCGGAGAGCGCGGCGACGATGGCGTCCTTCAAGGCCAGACGACGCCGGCGGAACTCCGCTTCCGCATCCTCGCTGACGGGCTCGATGCGGGTCTCGGCCTTGTGGATCCGGTCGTTGACCTCGTCGTACTCCTCGAGGATCTTCGCGAAGCCCTCGTCCCTCGCCTTGAGCGCGTGAATGGCGTCGATCCGGTCCGGGAATTCCTCGCCGAGCGTATGGGGTGTGTTGGACATGGCGTCTCCTCGCGTCTTTCTCCTCCGACCATAGTCCGTCCATGCGACGCGGACTTGACCCGGATCAAGGAGCGGCGAGGCAGAGGCCGGCGCGGATTGGTCCAGCAGCCCGCGGGGAGGACGACGGACGAGGTCAGGCAGGCCCGGCCGGCCGGCGGGCCGTGATGCGGGCTTGGCCTTTGCGGAGGCTGCCTCAGAAGCCGTAGGGGCCGTATCCGCCCGAAAGCAGGCGGGCTGCCGCCTTCTTCCCGTCCTCGCCGCCGGCGTCGTCCTCGGGATCGCCGCCTCCCTGCAGAGGCATGCCGGAGGACTGGCCCTCAGCCGGGCATGCGGCGCGTCCGGAAGCGGAATCTGCCTTTCAGCCCGAGGCCCGCGGTCCGCCCTGCGGACGGGCGCCGCGAGCATGGTCGATCGGCGTTGGCAAGTTCAGTCCAGCTTCTCGCCGAGGAGGCCGTCGACGAAGGCGAACAGGCCGGGCCGGCGGTCGCGGCGCAGACGCTCGGCGGTGACGATCGCCTTCACCTGCGCGAAGGCGGCGTCGAGGTCGTCGTTGACCACGACATAGTCGTAGTCGCGCCAGCGCTCGATCTCGGCGCGGGCGTTCCTGAGCCGGGCGGCGATGACCTCCTCGGTGTCCTCGGCGCGGCGGCGCAGGCGCCCCTTCAGCTCGTGCATTGTCGGCGGCAGGTTGAAGATCGAGACGATGTCGGCCCGCATCTTCTCGCGAAGCTGCTCCGCGCCCTGCCAGTCGATGTCGAACAGCATGTCGCGGCCCTCGGCCAGCGCCTTCTCGGCCGGCGCGCGCGGCGTGGCGTAGAAATTGCCGTGCACCTCGGCCCATTCGAGCAGCTCGTCATTGTCGCGCATGCTCTCGAATTCGCGGCGCCCGCGGAAATGATAGTGGCGGCCGTCGATCTCGGAGCCGCGGCGGGCGCGCGTCGTCACGCTGATCGACAGCTCGAACGACGGGTCGCTTTCGAGGAGATTGCGCGAGATGGTGGACTTGCCCGCGCCGGACGGCGAGGAAAGCACGAGCATGATGCCGCGCCGGCTGATGACGCGGTCGATGGTGTCTGCGGACATCGTCACTCCAGATTCTGAACCTGCTCGCGGAACTGGTCGACCACGGCCTTGAGGTCGAGGCCGATGGCCGTGACCGAGGCCGCATTCGATTTCGAGCACAACGTATTCGATTCGCGGTTGAATTCCTGCGAAAGGAAATCGAGCTTGCGGCCGGCCGGCCCGCCCGCGGCAAGAAGCGCGCGGCCGGAGGCGACATGCGTCTTCAGCCGGTCGATCTCCTCGCGGATGTCGGCCCGCGTCGCCAGGAAGGCGGCTTCCATGTGCAGGCGCGCCTCGTCGAGCGGAGCCGCGGTATCGAGGAGGAGCCTGACCTGCTCGGCCAGGCGGGCGCGGATCGCCGCCGGCTCGCGCGAGGGATCGGCCTCGGCGCGCAGCGTCAGGGCTTCGACCGCGTCGAGATGGCCGAGGAGGAGCCGGCCCAGCGCCACGCCCTCGTCGCGGCGCGCCGCCTCCAGCGCATCGAGCCCGGCGTCGAGCGCGGCAAGCACGGCGGCGTCGAACGCGGCGCGCGTCTCCTCGTCCTCGACCGTGTCGGGCGTGTCCAGCACGCCCCGCAGCGCGAGGAGGCCGTCGGCCGTGGCCGGCGCCGTGCCGAACTGCTCCTGCAGGCGCAGGGCGAGGCCGGCGAGATCCTTGAGGAACTCTTCGTTGACGACGGGCTGGGCGGCGGGCGCGGCCCTCGACACCGTCAGCCCGGCCTGGATGTTGCCGCGGGAGAAGCGCCGCTGGATCGCCTGCCGCACCGGCTGCTCCAGCCGCTCCAGCCCCGGAGGCAGCCGCAGCCGCGCCTCCAGCGCCTTGCCGTTGACCGACTTCAGCTCCCAGGCGATGGCAGCGCCCTCGTGCTCGGCCGTGGAGCGGCCGAAACCCGTCATGCTCTGAAGGCCCATGTGGCGATCCCTCCCCGCAATCGATTGCCGGAAAGCCGCGCACCACCGGGGCGCACGGCAATCCATCCCTGTCTTCGCGCCCGGAGCTTCCCCGGCGCCGGCGTCCCCACCGGCCGGGGGAGCCTACTCCTCGCTCGTGGTCGCCGCGCCGGCCGCGGCCGCACGCTCGCGCTCGACCCGCCGCCAGCGCGCCACGTTCTCGTTGTGCTCCTCGAGCGTCGAGGCGAAGACGTGCCCGCCGCTGCCGTCGGCGACGAAGTAGAGGTCCTCGGTCTTCGACGGGTTGGCGACCGCCTCGAGGGAGGCGCGGCCTGGAATGGCGATCGGGCCGGGCGGCAGGCCCGGAATGGTGTAGGTGTTGTACGGCGTCGGCGTGTCGATGTCGGAGCGGTAGATCGGCCGGTCGGACGGCTTCCCCTCGCCGCCGAAGATGCCGTAGATGATCGTCGGGTCGGACTGGAGGCGCATGCCCTTGCGCAGCCGGTTGATGAACACCGAGGCGACGCGCGAGCGCTCGTCGGCGCGGCCCGTCTCCTTCTCGACGATCGACGCCAGGGTGACGAACTCGTCGATGTCGTCGACGGGAAGGTCGGGCGAGCGGCGCTCCCAGACGCTTTCCACCAGCTCCTTCTGCTGGGCCGTCAGGCGGCTGACCACCTCCTGGCGCTTCATGCCGCGGGTGAAGCGGATGGTGTCGGCGGCAAGGGCGCCCTCGGCGGGAAGCTCGGCCGGCATCTCGCCCTCCAGCTCCTCGGCGGCGGCGATGCGCTTGAAGGCCTGTGTGACGGTGAGTCCCTCGGGGATGGTCAGCGAATGGAGGATCGAGCGGCCGGAGACGAGGATGTCCATGATCTGGTGCATCGAGGCGCCGGCCTTGACCTCGTACTCGCCCGCCTGGACCTTGCCGTCATTGCCGTAGTAGCGCAGGCCGAGGCGGAAGATGCGCGCGTCGCTGATCATGCCGCGGCGCTCGAGCAGCGAGGCGATCTCCGCGACGCCGGAACTCGGCCGGATCAGCACCGTGTCGGAGGTCTCCAGCGGGCCGGGGCCCTCGAAGGTGGACTTTCCGAACCACGCCGCGGCAAACGCGCCGATGGCGAGAAGCACCACTGTCGACATCAGGAAGTTGAGGAAGACGACGACCTGGCTGCGCGACCGGCGGGAGCGGGTCGGCGGCGGGGTGCCCGCCTGCGGGCGCAGCGCCTCGCTGGCGGTCTTCGGCACGATCGGACGGGCCGGCGCGGGTTGCTGTCGTTCAGGCAAACCGCCCTGGTCTGCGGGATCGTTGGTCATGGCGCGCTCGCACCCTTTCCTAAGCTCATCGGTTCCGATTCACGAAACCGAAGCTAAGCCCGAATATGGCGAAATTCACGGCGCGACGCGGCGCTTCAGCCCTCGAAGCGGCGGAACACCAGAGAAGCGTTCGTGCCGCCGAAACCGAACGAGTTGGACAGCGCGACGTCGATCTTGCGCTTGCGCGGCGCATTCGGGACAAGGGCGAGCGCCGTCTCGCGCTCGGGATTGTCGAGGTTGATCGTCGGCGGGGCGACGTTGTCGCGGATGGCGAGCATGGAGAAGATCGCCTCCGCCGCGCCGGCGGCCCCGAGAAGATGGCCGATGGACGACTTGGTGGACGACATCGACGCGGTCGACGCGGCATTGCCGAGCAGGCGCTCGACCGCGCCGAGCTCGATGGTGTCGGCCATGGTCGAGGTGCCGTGAGCGTTGATGTAGTCGACGTCGGCGGGCGTGAGGCCCGCGCGCTTGAGCGCCGCCGACATGCAGCGGAACGCGCCGTCGCCGTCCTCGGAAGGCGCGGTGATGTGATAGGCATCGCCGGAAAGGCCGTAGCCGACGACCTCGGCATAGATCTTCGCGCCGCGCGCCTTGGCGTGCTCCAGCTCCTCGAGCACGACGACGCCGGCGCCCTCGCCCATGACGAAACCGTCGCGGTCGCGGTCATAGGGACGGGATGCCTTCTCGGGCTCGTCGTTGCGCGCGGTGGAGAGCGCCTTGCAGGCGGCGAAGCCGGCGAGCGAAAGCCGGGTGATCGGCGATTCGGCACCGCCGGCAACCATCACGTCGGCGTCGCCGAACTGGATCAGCCGGGCGGCGTCGCCGATGGCGTGCGCGCCGGTCGAGCAGGCGGTGACGACCGCGTGGTTCGGCCCCTTGAGGCCGTGGCGGATCGAGACATGCCCGGAAACGAGATTGATGATGTTGCCGGGGATGAAGAACGGGCTGATCCGGCGCGGGCCCTTTTCCCTGAGGATCAGGGCGTTCTCGGCGATGCCGTCGATGCCGCCGATGCCGGAGCCGATCAGCACGCCGGTGGCGCACTGCTCCTCGTGGGTGCCGGGCTTCCACCCGGAATCCGCGAGGGCGAGATCGGCCGCGGCCACACCGTAGATGATGTAGTCGCCGACCTTCCGCTGTTCCTTCGGCTCCATGAAACGGTCGGGGTCGAAGGCGGCCTCGCTGCCGTCGCGCGGAATGACGTTGGCGATCTTGCAGGGAAGATCGTCAACCTCGAAGCTGTCGACGCGCCGTGCCGCGCTCTTGCCGGCAAGAAGCTGCTTCCACGTATGCTCGGCACCCACGCCGAACGGCGAAAGCAGGCCGATACCGGTGACGACAACACGTCTCATCGCTTGCACGCAGGGGTAGCGGTTTGCGGAAGGATCGTGCGGCGCGGCCTCAGGCCGACGCCTTCTCGATGTACTTGACGGCGTCGCCGACGGTCAGGATCGTCTCGGCCGCATCGTCCGGGATCTCGACGCCGAACTCTTCCTCGAAGGCCATGACCAGCTCGACCGTATCGAGGCTGTCCGCGCCCAGGTCGTCGATGAAGCTCGCGCCCTCGGTGACCTTGTCGGCATCGACGCCCAGATGCTCGACAACGATTTTCTTGACGCGTTCTGCGGTGTCGCTCATTTGCAAACCCTCGACTTGGTGTTGGCCGGCAACCCGGCATTAGCGTTGGTCGGTCTTCGTTAGCGGCACGATTGCCGCTAATCAAGCTGAAAGATGGAACCCACAGGCGGCAGGCACAGGCTGCCGCTGCGGAATTGCAAGACCGTCAGATCATCGCCATGCCGCCGTTGACGTGCAGCGTCTGGCCGGTGACGTAGCCCGCCTCGCCGGAAGCGAGATAGAGCGCGGCGGCGGCGATGTCCTCCCCCATCCCCATCTTTTTCATCGGGATAGCCCCCATGATCGCTTCCTTCTGCTTGTCGTTCAGCTTGTCGGTCATGGCCGATTCGATGAAGCCCGGGGCGATGCAGTTGACGGTGACGCCGCGCGTCGCGATCTCCTGCGCCAGCGACTTGGAGAGGCCGATCATGCCGGCCTTGGCCGCGCAATAGTTCGCCTGGCCGGGATTGCCGGTGACGGCGACGACCGAGGTGATGTTGACGACGCGGCCGTATCGGCGGCGCATCATCGGGTGGGTCAGCTCGCGGGTCAGGCGGAACACCGAGCCGAGGTTGACCTCCAGCACCGCGTCCCAGTCCTGGTCGGACATGCGCACGAACAGGCCGTCGCGGGTGATGCC
>JAEZXF010000555.1 GCA_023419995.1 Pseudomonadota bacterium
AGCTGGTGGAGCAGACGGACGCGCTCGGCAACGTCATTCGCGTCGGCGTCATCGGCGTCGTCAACAACCAGGAGCTCGGCCAGCCGCGCCACATCCAGTACGGTCCCGGCGAATCGGTGGTCGAGGCAGTGAAGGAGACCGGCCACATCATCGCCCGCACCGGGCAGTTCCTGCAGCGCTTCGTCACCGGGCGCGAGGACAGGTGCCAGCTTGGCGGGCCGGTGCGGATCGCCGACATGGCCGGCAAGGCCGCCGCGCTCGGCTTCGAGTGGCTGGTGCAGCTCGTGGCGATCCTGTCGGTCGGCATCGGCTTCCTCAACCTGCTGCCGATTCCGCCGCTCGATGGCGGCCATCTCGTCTTCTACGGCATGGAGGCAGCGATGCGGCGGCCGGTTTCCGAGCGGGTCATGGACGCCGTCTACCGGATCGGCATGCTGGCCGTCCTCGGCTTCATGGGCTTCGTGTTCTGGAACGATCTGTTCGGGTGCTGACCATGCGGAACCGTAAATGGCCGACGACGCGCGTTGACCGGGCGTTTACCATGAGGCCAAGCAGGAGTGACGGGAATGCCACGCCGCACGTTTTAGTAAACGCATGTTAACCCGGAGCCTTGCGTGTAGGGAAAATCCGGGTAATACGGTATGCGGACTGACCGCGCCGCCCGGTGTTCTCGCCGTGGGGACTACGAGAATAAAAAGGTTTCAAAGCCCAATGAAGGCAGCTTCCAGTTTCCTGAGCGCCGTGTCGGCGGTGGCTCTTTCGGCCGGTGTGGTTGTTTCCGGTTCCGCCGCTCTCCAGCTTGCCGCCGTCTCGGTGGCCGAGGCGGCGGTCGTCAGCAGCATCGAGGTCCGCGGCAACCGCCGCGTCGACGCCGAGACCATCCGCAACAACGTCAACATCCGCCCGGGGCGCAGCTTCTCCGCCGGCGACATCGACGAGGCCGTGAAGCGGCTGTTCGCGACGGGCCTGTTCTCCGACGTGCGCATCAACCAGGTCGGCTCGACCCTCGTCGTCAGCGTCGAGGAGTATTCGATCGTCAACCAAGTCCTGTTCCAGGGCAACAAGAAGATCAAGGACGCCGATCTGGTCCGCCAGATCCAGCTCCAGCCGCGCAACTCGTTCTCCGACTCGCTGCTCGCCGCCGACACCGAGACGATTCGTCAGGCCTATGCGCGGATCGGCCGCGACGATGCCGTCGTCACCACGCAGGTCGTCGATCTCGGCGACAACCGCGTCAACGTCATCTTCGACATCCAGGAAGGCGGCCGCACCAAGATCGCCTCGATCGACTTCGAGGGCAACGACGCGTACTCCGACAGCCGCCTGCGCGACGTGATCTCCACCAAGCGCTCCGGCCTGCTGTCGATCCTCTCGCGCAACGACATCTACGACGAGGACCGGTTGCGCGCGGACGAGGAGATGCTGCGCCGCTTCTACTACAACCACGGCTATGCCGATTTCCGCGTCATCTCGTCCTATGGCGAGCTCGACGAGACCAGCAACTCGTACCGCATCGTCTTCACCGTCGATGAGGGCCGCCGCTACCGCTTCGGCTCGGTCGTCGTCGAGAGCACGGTCGACGGCCTCGACGGCGAGACCCTGCGGGGCTCGCTGAAGACGCAGGAAGGCAATTACTACAGCGCCAAGGCCGTCGAGGAGACGCTGGTGGCGCTGGCCGAGCGGGCCGCGGGCCTGGGCTACGCCTTCGCGCAGGTCACGCCGCGCGGCGACCGCGACTTCGAGAACCAGACGATTTCGGTGGTCTACGCCATCGACCAGGGTCCGCGCGCCTATATCGAGCGCATCGAGATCCGCGGCAACGCCCGCACCCGCGACTACGTCATTCGCCGCGAGTTCGACCTCAGCGAGGGCGATGCCTTCAACCAGGTGCTCGTGCAGCGCGCGAAGCGCCGCCTCGAGCGGCTTGATTTCTTTACCACCGTCAACATCTCGACGGCGCCCGGCTCCGAGCCTGACCAGGTCGTTCTGGTCGTCGACGTCGTCGAGAAGTCGACGGGCGAGCTGTCGGTCGGTGGCGGCTATTCGACCGGCGGCGAGAACAAGGGCTTCTCGGTCGAGGGCTCGATCGCCGAGCGCAACTTCCTCGGCCGCGGGCAGTCGATCCGCTTCTCGGCCGGTGGCGGCAAGGACTCGCGCAACCTGCAGCTCTCGTTCACCGAGCCCTATTTCCTCGGCCGCCGCATCAGCGCCGGCTTCGACATCTACCGCACCAACAACAAGTACGACGACTACGAGACGGAGATGACCGGCGGCACCGTCCGCTTCGGCCTGCCGATCACCCAGGCGCTGACCGCGCAGGTCGCGTACAACCTGTCGCAGGAGAAGTACGAGTATACCGACGACTGCGACACCAACGGCAACGGCGTGATGGATGCGGGCGAGTGCGAGGACGGCGCCGGTAACCTTCGGATTTCCCAGTACCTCAGGGATGCCATCGAGACACAGAGCCCGTGGGTCAAGTCGTCGGTCAGCGGCACGCTGCTCTACAACACCATCGACAACATGCAGAACCCGCGCGACGGCATCTATGCCAACCTGACGCTGGAGGTCGCCGGCCTCGGCGGCGACGCGCAGTGGGCCAAGGTGACCGGCCGCGGCACCTACTACAAGACGCTGTCGGACGAGATGGACCTCGTCGGTATGCTGGCTGTCGGCGGTGGCCATATCGTCAGCTACGGCAACAACGATCTGCGCGTGTTCGACCACTTCCAGAGCAACAACCGCATGATCCGCGGCTTCCGGCACAACGGCATCGGTCCGTGGGATGACGGCACCGGCATCTCGCGCGAGAACAAGCATCTCGGCGGCACGACCTATTTCCACGCCTCGGCCGAGATGCAGTTCCCGCTGCCGGTCCTGTCCGAGGGCCTCGGCTTCCGCGGTGCCGTCTTCGCCGACGCCGCGACGCTCTACGGCAACAAGCTGGCGCCTGTCGCGGGCGGAAACATCGTCGGCACCGACATGGAATGGCGCGCTTCGGTCGGCGCCAGCATCATCTGGGCCTCGCCCTTCGGTCCGCTGCGCGTCGACTACGCCGTGCCGGTCGTGAAGGAAGACGGCGCCCTCGTCCAGAACTTCAACTTCGGCGTCTCGACCCGCTTCTAGCAATCGGGAAGCACGGTTCCGGGCCCTCGCGGCCCGGAACAGAAGGCTTGCATGAGCGATCCGGTATTC
>JAEZXF010000566.1 GCA_023419995.1 Pseudomonadota bacterium
CGCGCTGCTCACCATCATCAACGACATCCTCGACTTCTCGAAGAACGACGCCGGCCAGCTCAGCCTCGACCCCGCCCCGTTCCGGCTCGCCGAAGCCATCGAGGACGTCGCCACGCTCGTCTCCTCGCGCGCGGTCGAGAAGGACCTGGAGCTGATCGTCCGGGTCGATCCGCGGCTGCCGGCCTGCGTCGTCGGCGACGTCGGCCGCATCCGCCAGATCGTCACCAACCTCGTCGGCAACGGCGTCAAGTTCACCGAGCGCGGCCACGTCCTCGTCGACGTCGCCGGCAAGGTCGAGAACGGCGTCGCCCGCATCACCGTGCGGGTCGAGGACACCGGCATCGGCATCCCCGAGGCCATGCTGCGCACGGTGTTCGAGAAGTTCAGCCAGGTCGATTCGTCCTCCACCCGCCGCCACGAGGGCACCGGCCTCGGCCTCGCCATCGCCTCGCGCCTCGTGTCGCTGATGGGCGGCGAGATGGGCGTCGAGAGCACGCTCGGCAAGGGCTCGACCTTCTGGTTCTCCGTGCCGCTGCCGGTCCACGAGGACACGAGCCCCGCGCGGCCGGTGCCGGTCGACGTCAGCGGCGCCCGCGTCCTCGTCATCGACGACAACGCGGTCAATCGCGACATCCTGCTCGAGCAGCTCCGGAGCTGGAACTTCGACTGCGCCGCCGCCGAGAGCGGCGAGGTCGGCCTCGCCTTCCTCGACCGCGCGGCCGAGCTCGGCGCCCGCGTCGACTGCATCATCCTCGACTACCAGATGCCGGGCATCAACGGCCTCGAGGTGGCGCGCCGCATCGCCGACAACCCGGCGACCTGGCACATCCCGGTGCTGCTGCTGACCTCCGTCGACCAGGCCGTCACCGGCCACCTCACGCCGGACAGCGGCATCAGCGCCCACCTGAACAAGCCTGCCCGCTCCTCGGCTCTTCTGGAGACGCTGGTGACGATGATGCAGGTGGCCCGCGCAGCACCCCGCCGCGAGCGCGCGCAGCGCGTGCCGGCCCAGCTCAGGCCGGTTCCCGCGGCGCCGGCGCCCGAGAAGCCGGCGGTCGCGGTTTCGCCGGGGCGCCCGTCCAACGGCCGGCCGCTCGACGTGCTGGTCGCCGAGGACAACGAGGTCAACCAGCTCGTCTTCAGCCAGATCCTGGACGGGCTCGGCCTCAACTACCGCATCGCCTCCAACGGCCGCATCGCCGTCGAGCTCCACCGGCTGCACAGCCCGCGCCTGATCCTGATGGACGTGTCCATGCCGGAGATGAACGGCTTCGAGGCGACGGCGACGATCCGCCTCGACGAGGACGGCACCGGCCGGCGCACGCCCATCGTCGGCGTCACCGCCCACGCGCTGAAGGGCGACCGCGAGAAGTGCATCGACGCCGGCATGGACGATTATCTGTCGAAGCCGATCTCGCCGAACAAGCTCGCCGAGAAGATCGAGGCGTGGATCGGCGGGGAAGAGAAGCAGGCGCTCAGGGCCTGACGCGACCCCGACCCCGGCCCCGGCCGGAGGGCCTGGCTCGCCGGCGCGGGCGGCTACTCGGCTGCGGCCTGGTTGCGCCCCTCGCCGAAGCGCCGCTCGATATAGTCGGCCAGCATCTTCTGGAAGTCCTCGGCGATGTCGGGGCCGCGCAGCGTCGCTGCCTTGCGGCCGTCGATGAAGACCGGCGCCGAGGGGGTCTCGCCGGTGCCGGGCAGCGAGATTCCGATGTCGGCATGCTTGGACTCGCCCGGGCCGTTGACGATGCAGCCCATCACCGCGACCTTCAGCTCCTCGACGCCGGGATACTTCTCCCGCCACACCGGCATGTTGCGGCGCAGGTCTTCCTCGATGTTGGCGGCGAGCTCCTGGAACACCGTCGAGGTGGTGCGCCCGCAGCCGGGGCACGCCGCCACCACCGGCAGGAACTGGCGGAAGCCCATGGTCTGCAGCAGCTCCTGCGCCACCTGCACCTCGCGGGTGCGGTCGCCGCCGGGCTCCGGCGTCAGCGAGATGCGGATCGTGTCGCCGATGCCCTGGTGCAGCAGGATGCCCATGGCGGCAGACGAGGCGACGATGCCCTTCGAGCCCATGCCGGCTTCGGTGAGCCCGAGATGCAGCGCGTGGTCGGAGCGCTTCGCCATCTCGACATAGACGGCGATCAGGTCCTGCACCTGGCTGACCTTGGCCGACAGGATGATCTTCTCGCGCGGCAGGCCGATCTCCTCGGCCATCGCCGCCGAGATCAGCGCCGACTGCACGATGGCCTCGCGCGTCACCTCGCGCGCCGTCAGCGGCGAGCCCGCTGCCTGGTTCGCGTCCATCAGCCGCGTCAGCAGCTCCTGGTCGAGCGAGCCCCAGTTGACGCCGATGCGCACCGGCTTGTCGTGGCGGATCGCCGTCTCGACGATCGCGCCGAACTGGAGGTCCTTCTTCTCCTTGAAGCCGACATTGCCGGGATTGATGCGGTACTTGGCCAGCGCCTCGGCGCAGGCCGGATGGTCGGCGAGCAGCTTGTGGCCGATATAGTGGAAGTCGCCGACGAGCGGCACGTCGACGCCGAGCCGCAGCAGCCGGTCGCGCACCCGCGGCACGGCCGCGGCCGACTCGTCGCGGTCCACCGTCACGCGCACGATCTGCGAGCCGGCGCGATGCAGCGCCGCCACCTGCGCCACCGTCGCATCGACGTCGGCCGTGTCGGTGTTGGTCATCGACTGGACGACGACGGGCGCGCCGCCGCCGACCATGACGTCGCCCACCATCACGCCGACGGTGCGCCGACGCTCGAGCGGACGGTCGAGAAAGGGCTGATCGGGGGTCAAGATCGTACCTGCTGTTGCTTGCGGGCTATCTACCGCTTTCGTGCCTTCTAGCACAATCCGGCAAATCCGACATGACAAAGGCGGGCACGGGCGCCGCGGCGCGGCCGTCACCCATCGTGGAACCACTACCCCGGATTGGCATTCTTGTTGCACCGCAATATAACAGCGCCACGCAACGGCCACCGGAGACAGACATGCTGACAGGACAGAACGCCATCGTCACCGGATCGACTTCCGGCATCGGGCTCGGCATCGCCGAGGCGCTGGCGGCCAAGGGCGCCAACATCGTCGTCAACTCCTATTCGGACCGCACCGAGGACCACGCCATCGCCGCCGGCATCGCCGCAAGGCACGGCGTCGAGGTCGTCTACGTCAAGGCCGACATGGCCAGGCCCGCCGAATGCCGCAACCTCGTCGAGCAGGCGGTCGCGCGCTTCGGCACGCTCGACATCCTCGTCAACAATGCCGGCATCCAGCATGTCGCGCCGGTCGAGGAGTTCCCGACCGAGCGCTGGGACGCCATCATCGCCGTCAACCTGTCGTCGGCCTTCCACACCATCGCCGCGGCGGTGCCGCACATGCGCGCCGCCGGCTACGGCCGCATCGTCAACATCGCCTCCGCCCACGGCCTGCGCGCCTCGCCCGGCAAGGCGGCCTATGTCGCGGCCAAGCACGGCGTCGTCGGCCTGACCAAGACCGTGGCGCTGGAGCTGGCCGGCAAGGGCGTCACCTGCAACGCGGTCTGCCCCGGCTTCGTGCTGACCCCGCTGGTCGAGACGCAGATCGCCGACCGGGCGAAGGAGACCGGCCTCGACCGCGAGACGGTCATCCGCGACGTCATCCTCGCCAAGCAGCCGTCGAAGGAGTTCGCCACCGTCGAGGAGATCGGCGCGGCCACCGCCTTTCTCGCCTCGAAGGGCGCGGCGCAGATCACCGGCACCACGCTGTCGATCGACGGCGGCTGGACCGCGCAGTAGCCCGGCAGACCTGATGGAGAAGCCCATGAAGGCGAACGGCGCGCCGGCGGCCAAGCCGGTCAACATCGCCCTTCAGGGCGGCGGCTCGCATGGGGCCTTCACCTGGGGCGTGCTCGACCGGCTGCTGGAGGACGGGCGCCTCGACTTCGCCGCCATCTCGGGCACCAGCGCCGGCGCGATGAACGCCGTGGCGCTAGCCGACGGCTGGGCGCGCGGCGGGCGCGAGGGTGCCCGCGAGAAGCTCGCCGGCTTCTGGCGCGCCGTCGCCCGCAAGGGCCGGTTCAGCCCGGTGCAGCGCACGCCGTGGGACATGCTGTGGGGCAACTGGTCGGTGGAGAACGCGCCGGGCTACGTCTGGTTCGACGCCCTGTCGCGCATCCTGTCGCCCTATGCGACCAACCCGCTCAACCACAACCCGCTGCGCGAGGTGGTGGAGGCCGAGATCGACTTCGAGCGGGTGCGCGCCTGCGCCGCGACCCGGCTGTTCATCTCCGCGACCAATGTCGAGACCGGGCAGCTCCGCGTCTTCGAGACGCACGAGATCACGCCCGACGTGGTCATGGCCTCGGCCTGCCTGCCGCAGATCTTCCAGGCGGTCGAGATCGACGGCACGCCCTACTGGGACGGCGGCTACGGCGGCAACCCGGCGCTCTACCCGTTCTTCTACGCGACGCCGGTCGAGGACGTGCTCCTCGTCCAGATCAACCCGGTGCTGCGCGAGGGCGCCCCGCGCTCGGCGCGCGAGATCCAGAACCGCATCGACGAGATCACCTTCAATGCCGGGCTGATGCGCGAGTTCCGCGCCATCGCCTTCGTCAACGAACTGATCGAGGCCGGCCGCATCGACCGCAAGCACTACCGCAACATCCGCATGCACCGCATCGACGCCGACGACGCGCTGAAGGATCTCTCGGCCTCGTCGAAGACCAACGCGGAATGGGCGTTCCTCGAGTACCTGCGCGACCTCGGGCGCTCCGCCGCCGAGGACTGGCTGGCGGAAAGCTACGACCTGGTCGGCGAGCGCGCCTCGCTCGACATCTCCGGCGAGCTGGCCCCCGGCCTTGCGGCAAGGCCGAAGCGCGGGACGGGCGCGCGCGTCCGCGATTTTCTCGCCACGCGCAGGCAGCCGCCCTCGGCCCGCCACCACCCTACGGACGCACGGCGGCGACGAGAACCCGGGCGACCGACCGCGCCCGGTCGAGATGACACAGAGGATCGTTGAGGCGGGGCTTCATGCCTTCGAGCGCGTCGAGGAAGGTCTCGGCGATCGCCCGCGCCGAAAGCCCGCGCGCCGGAAGGTCGACGCCGTTCTCCCGCGCCTCGCGCGCGAAGGCGTCCTCCAGCGCCGCGTCCATCTCCGCCCGCCACTCGGCGATGACGTCGCCGGCGAGGCTGTTCTTGCGGTCGAGGAGGTCGGGCCCGTGCGGCGTCTCCTCGATGTCCTTCATCATCTCGAACAGCGCGGTCTGGATCAGGCGGTCGAGGCGGTCGAGCAGCGCGCCCTCTTCCGCGAGCACCGCCTTGGCCCGGCCCATGCACTCGGCGAGCAGGCAGCGCGCGATGGCGCGGTAGATGTCGGTCTTGTTGCGGAAGACGAGATAGAGGGCCGGACGCGACAGCTCGGCCGCGCGCGCGATGTCGTCCATGGTCGTGCGGCGGGAGCCGTAGGCCAGGAACACCCGCAGCGCGCCGTCGAGGATGCGCGCGCGCCGGGGGTCCCCGGCGGCGGCGCCGGTCGAGGCGATCTGTGGCAAGGCGATCCGGTTGTCCACGTCCATATCCCTCTCTTGACAAAATGACAGATTTTGTCAAGTTGTCCGCCTCGCTCGCCGGGCGAAACGATGAAACGATCCACCGAACCGAGGCCGGATGGCATGCAGACATCACCGACAATCTCCGCCGCTGCCCCCGCCCCGCGCCGCGGATTGATGTTTCGCTCAACATTTCTGACTGTTTCGTGCCCCGAGAATGCGATAGAAACCCTGCCTTCGGCCCGGCCGGGCGACACGCCGGATTGAACCGGACCCCGGGTACCCCCATATCGACCGCTTGCCGCAGCACAGCGGACACGGGACCGAACCAGCTCGTTGGATTTCGACCATGCCCAAGATCAAGCTTCACAAGGTAGCGGCCATCGCCGTGCTGGTTGCGACCGCCGCCTGGGTCGCCACGGGCGAGTTCTCGTCAGTCGGCAGCGCCGCCGGCGAGGGCGGGGCCAACCGTCCCGCCGAGGCCGCGCCCGAGGCGCAGGGGCCGCTGCGCACAGTCGGCGTGGTCAACCCGCCGCGCATCCAGCACTCCCGCGCCATCCGGCTTTCCGGCTCGACCGACGCCGACAAGCGGGCCGTGCTGGCGACGCGGGCCGCCGGCATCGTCGCCGAGCTGCCGGTCGAGCAGGGCAGCGAGGTCAAGCGCGGCGACCTGGTCGCCAAGCTGGGCGACGAAGGCAAGGAAGCCGCGGTGGAGACGGCCAGGCAGGTGCTGGCCCAGCGCGAGGCCGAGGCTTCGGCCGCCCGCCGGCTCGCCGAGCGCGGCAGCCTGCCCAAGCTTCAGCTCGACGGCGCATTGTCGGCGCTGGCGGCCGCCCGCGCCCAGTTCGACGCCGCCACCGCCGATCTCGAACGCAATGTCGTCCGCGCGCCCTTCGACGGAATGATCGACAAGGTCGACGCCGAGCTCGGCGGCTCGCTGGGTTCCGGCGCGCCCGTGGCGACGATCCTTTCGCTCGATCCCATTCTCGCCCGCGGCGAGGTCTCCGAGCGTGATCTGTCCCACGTCAAGCCCGGCGACAGGGCCCGCGTCCGCCTCGTCAGCGGCGAGGAGGCCGAAGGCGCGATCCGCTACATCAGCCGCGACGCCACGCCGGCCACCCGCACCTTCCGCGTCGAGGTGGCCGTACCCAACGCCGACCGCCGCATTCCCTCGGGCATGACCGCCGAGGTGACGCTCCTGGCCGAGCCGGTCGAGGCGACCGTGCTGCCGCGCTCCGTCGTCACGCTGAGCAGCGACGGCGATCTCGGCATCCGCGCCGTCGGCGCCGACAACAAGGTCGTGTTCTTCCCGATCGATCTGGTGGACGACATGCCCGGCGGGCTGGTGCTCGGCGGCATCCCCGCCGACGTGCGCATCATCGTCGCCGGCCAGGAGCTGATCTCCGAGGGCGACGTCGTCAACCCGGTCGAGGCCGACGCCGAGACCGTCGACAAGCTGATCGGCGAAGCGACCGGCGGGACGAACTAGGATGGATATCGTCAAGCTCGCCATCCGCAACGCACGGCTGACGATCACCACGCTCGTCTTCCTGATGATCGTCGGTGCGATGTCGTACCTGTCGATCCCCAAGGAGGCCGAGCCCGACGTTCCCGTCCCGATCATCTATGCCAGCCTGACCTATCAGGGCATCTCGCCCGAGGACGCGGAACGCCTGCTGCTGCGCCCGGTCGAGACGAGGCTCAAGACCATCAAGGGCGTCAAGGAGATGCGCTCCGCCGCCTATCAGGGCGGCGGCTACGTGCTGCTGGAGTTCGACCCCTCGACCGACCAGAAGACCGCGCTCGACGACACCCGCAACGGCGTCGACACGGCGCGGCGCGACCTGCCGCAGGGCGCCGACGAGCCGAGCGTCCACGAGGTCAACATCTCCGAGTTCCCGGTCCTCGTCGTCACCCTCTCCGGCCACGTGCCCGAGCGCACGCTGACCGCCGCCGCGCGCGAGCTGCGCGACCGCATCGAGGAGGTGCCCGGCGTGCTCGAGGGCGTGCTCCAGGGCGCACGCGACGACCTCGTCGAGGTCGTCATCGACCCGATGAAGCTGACCTCCTACGGGCTGAAGCTCGACGATCTGCTCGACGGCATGAACGCCTCGAACAGCCTCGTCGCCGCCGGCGCGCTGCAGGGCAGCGAGGGCAAGTACGCGGTCAAGGTGCCGGCGCTGATCGAGACGGTCGAGGACGTCGCCAACCTGCCGATCCTCGCCGGCCGCAACGCCATCGTCCGCGCGCAGGACCTCGCCACCGTCCGTTCCACCCATGCCGATGCCGAGACCATCACCTGGCTCGACGGCAAGCCCGCCATCGCCATCGAGGTCAAGAAGCGCACCGGCGCCAACCTCGTCGACACGGTGGCCGAGGTGAAGCGCATCGCCGACGAGATGCAGACGCGGCTGCCCGAGGGCATGGCCGTCACCTACACCCAGGACAAGTCGGTCTTCATCAACCAGCTCCTCGGCGAGCTGCAGAACCACGTCCTCATCGCCGTCATCCTCGTCTTCATCGTCATCCTCTACGCGCTGTCCGGGCGCTCGTCGCTGCTGATCGGCCTCGCCATCCCCTCGTCCTTCCTGATGGGCATCCTGCTGCTGGCGCTGATGGGCTTCACGATCAACATGATCGTGCTGTTCAGCCTGATCCTCGCGGTCGGCATGCTGGTCGACGACGCCATCATCGTCGTCGAGTTCGCCGAGCGCCGCATGTCCGAGGGCGTGCCGCGCGAGCAGGCCTTCGAGCTCGCCGCCAAGCGCATGGCCGGCCCGGTCGCCGCCGCGACGCTGACGCGCATCGCCGCCTTCTCGCCGCTGCTGTTCTGGCCCGGCCTGGTCGGCGACTTCATGAAGTACCTGCCGATCACGCTGATCGTGACGCTCGCCGCCTCGATGCTCTACGCGCTCGTCTTCACGCCGACGCTTGGCGCGAAGTTCGCCAAGGCGCACGTCCACGAGGAGGGCGAGCTGCGCGACGGCTGGTACATGGCCATCGTCAAGCAGGCCGTGCGCTTCCCGAAGACCGTGCTCGCCGGCGCCGTCGTCCTGCTCGTCGGCGTCATGTACAGCTATTCGCACTACGGCAAGGGCGTCGAGTTCTTCCCCAGCGTCGAGCCGGACTACGGCCTGCTCTACGTCCACGCGCGCGGCAACCTGTCTCTCGCCGAGATGGACACGGCCACGCGCAAGGCCGAGGACAAGCTGCTCGGCTGGCCGGGGGTGAAGTCCGTCTACACCCGCGTCGGCCAGACGCGGGGCGCCCAGGACATTCCCGAGGACGTCGTCGGCGTCATCCAGTACGAGTTCGTCGACTGGCGCGAGCGCAAGCCGGCCAACGACATCCTCGACGACCTGCGCGCCGTCATGGCCGGCATTCCGGGCGTCGACGTCGAGGTGCGCGTGCCTGACGCCGGCCCGCCCACCGGCAAGCCGATCCAGGTACGCCTGTCGGCGGCGAACCCCGAGGGCCTCGACAATACGGCGCGCACCGTCGCCGCTCGCCTCGCCGAGATCCCGGGCGTCATCGACATCGCCGACGGACTGCCGCCGCCCGGCGTCGACTGGGCGCTCAACATCGACCGCACCAAGGCGGCGCAGCACGGCATCAGCCCGATCGGCGTCGGCATCGCCGTCCAGCTCGTCACCTCCGGCCTGAAGCTGACCGACTACCGCCCGGCCGGCGCCGACGACGCCGTCGACATCCGGCTGCGCCTGCCCGAGGACCGCCGCACGCTGTCGACGCTGGACGAGCTGCGCATCGAGACGCCGCGCGGCTCGGTGCCGATCTCCAACTTCGTCACCCGCAAGCCCGAGCCGCGCACCGGCATCTTGAACCGCATCGACGGCGAGCGCACCGTGGTCGTGCAGGCCAACGTCGCCTCCGGCTTCCAGGTCTCGGCCGTGCAGGACGCGGTGGCCCAGGCGGTCGGCGCGATGGATCTGGGCAATGCCGGCTGGAAGCTCGCCGGCTCCAGCCAGGAGAGCGACGAGGCCAGCGCCTTCCTGGCCAACGCCTTCGGCGCGGCGATCTTCCTGATCTTCATCGTGCTGCTCGCCCAGTTCAACAAGTTCACCAGCGTGTTCCTGGTGCTGATGACGGTGGTGATGTCGACGATCGGCGTCTTCCTCGGCCTGCTGCTCACCGGCCAGGCCTTCGGCATCATCATGTCGGGCATCGGCGTGATCGCGCTCGCCGGCGTGGTGGTCAACAACAACATCGTGCTGATCGACACCTACGACCGGCTACGCCACGACGGCTGGAACAAGCTCGACGCCGTGCTGCAGACCTGCCGCGAGCGCGCGCGGCCGGTGGTGCTGACGGCCGCCGCCGCCATTCTCGGCGTGCTGCCGATCGCGCTCGGCCTCGGCCTCGAGCTGTTCCACCACGAGACGACGATCAACGCGCCGTCGACCCAGTGGTGGATCTCGCTGTCCTCGGCCATCGTCTACGGCCTCGCCTTCGCCACCGTGCTGACGCTGATCGTCACGCCCTCGGCGCTGATGGTCTTCACCCGCGACAACCGGCCGGCCGGCGAGGAGCGGCAGGGCCTGCTGTCGCGGCTGATGCGCCGCCGCCCGGCGACGGCGGAAGCAGGCGACGACGAGACGGCCGACGGCGAGCCCGTCCACGCCTTGCCCAAGGCCGCGGAGTAACGCACAGCCTCCGGATCGCCGCGCCCCGCGTGCGGCGATCCTCAAGATTCCCGGCGCACCGGCAGCCGAAGGCGCGCCCCGCGCATGGAACCCGCACGGCCCGTGCCGCATTGACAGGACGCAACCGCCACCCACGGGAGGACGTTCATGTCGCTCGGCACACTGCTCATCATCATCCTGATTCTCGTCCTCATCGGCGCGATCCCCGCCTGGCCCTATTCGCAGAGCTGGGGCTACGGTCCTTCCGGCATCCTCGGCGTCGCGCTGGTCGTCGTGCTCGTCCTGCTGCTGATGGGCCGGCTCTGACGGACAGGCCGCGGCGGGCCGGCCTCACGCGGCCGGCCTTGCCTTTCCCACCCGCAGCCCCAGCGCCCCGATCGTCTCGCGCAGCGCCGTCTCCGGCGGCGTCGCGGCGAAATCCGGCACCAGGCGCCTGAACTTCGTCCCGTCGAGGGAATGCGGCACCCGCCACAGATAGGACATGGCCGACACCTCGCGCAGGATCGGCACCACCAGCCCGCCGAGCCGCAGCAGCGGCCACGGCACGCCGCGCTGCCGCAGCATCCGCCCGGCGATCCCGTCCGCCATCGCCTTCACCTCGCGGCCGGTGAGCGTGTGGCCCTCGAAATGCACCACCTCGAACGGACCCAGCTCCCCGCGGCGCTGGGCGAGCGCGACGAAGCCGCGGGCGAGGTCGGGCAGGTAGGCGAAGGCGTGCGGGCAGTCGAGCGGCCCCGGCCACACCAGCGCGCCCTTCTCCAGCTTCGACAGGATCATCAGGTCGTGCCAGGTGCCGCGCAGCGGACCGCCGTAGAAGTCGCCGGCCCGCAGCACGATGGTCTGCACGCCAGCCTCGGCCGCGAGGTCGCGGAACAGCGCCTCCATGG
>JAEZXF010000348.1 GCA_023419995.1 Pseudomonadota bacterium
GCTGGCGCGAGATCAGCCAGTCGCGCAGGCGGAACTGCACCTTGCGCTCGGCTTGCGGGCGATTGCCGACGGTGATCGCCTCGAGGCGATCGGCGACCTGGTCGAAGGCCTCGCGGAAACGCATGCCGTCGAGGAAGCGCGAATTGATCATCGCGCCCTCGTCTACGACGGCTTCTTCGGTGATCTGGAATCCGTCGGCGGCGGCGCCGTCGGGCAGCACGACCGGGATGACGGGCAGGCCGTATTTGTTGGCGAAGTCCAGGTCGCGCTGGTCGTGGCCGGGGCCGCCGAAGATGGCGCCGGTGCCGTAGTCCATGAGCACGAAGTTGGCGACGTAGACCGGCAGCGTCCAGTCCGGATCGAAGGGGTGGACGACGCGGATGCCGGTATCGAAACCGCGCTTCTCGGCCGTCTCCAGTTCGGCCGCCGAGGTGCCGCGGTGGCGGATGTCCTCGATGAAGGCGGCGAGTTTCGGTTTGCTCTCGGCCGCCTTCTTCGCCAGCGGATGGTCGGCGGCGATTGCCATGAAGGACGCGCCGAAAATGGTGTCGGGCCGGGTGGTGTAGACTTCCAGTTCGCTCTCACCGGCCGGCGCGGTGGCGGCGTCCAGCTTCCAGCGGATCAGCAGGCCCTCGGAACGGCCGATCCAGTTGGCCTGCATCAGCTTGACCTTGTCGGGCCAGCGATCCAGCGTCTCCAGCCCGTCGAGCAGGTCCTGCGCCCGCGACGTGATCTTCAGGAACCACTGCGTCAGGTCGCGCTGCTCGACCGGCGCGCCGGAGCGCCAGCCGCGCCCGTCGATCACCTGCTCGTTGGCGAGCACCGTCATGTCGACCGGGTCCCAGTTGACCTTGGCCGCCTTGCGCTCGACCAGCCCCGTCTTCCAGAAGTCGAGGAACATCTTCTGCTGGTGGCGGTAGTAGGTCGGGTCGCAGGTGGCGAATTCGCGGTCCCAGTCGAGCGACAGGCCCATCGTCTTCAGCTGGCCCTTCATCGTCGCGATGTTGGCATAGGTCCAGTCGCGGGGGTTTACGCGGTTATCCCGCGCGGCGTTCTCGGCCGGCAGGCCGAAGGCGTCCCAGCCCATCGGGTGCAGCACGTTGAAGCCCCTGGCGCGCTTGTAGCGCGCGACCACGTCGCCCATCGTGTAGTTGCGGACGTGGCCCATGTGGATGCGCCCCGACGGATACGGGAACATCTCCAGCACGTAGTATTTCGGCCGCGGATCGTCGTTGGGCGTCGAAAAGAGCTTCGCCTCCTCCCAGGCCTTCTGCCATTTCGGTTCGGATGCGCGGGGATCGTAACGTTCGGTTGCCATGACCGCTTTTTCACTTAAAGAACAGGTGCGGAAATTCGCCGGGCGGACCTTCACCACGGTTTGCCGGGGGCGTCAACTCCGGAGGGTCAAATGATGGATGCGGTGGCGCGGCTGGCCGAGGTGAAGGCCAATATCGGAAGAGCCGAAAGGGAGGCGGGACGGCCTGCCGGCGCGGTGACGCTGGTCGCCGTGTCGAAGACCTTCCCGGCCGACGACATCCGCCCGGTGATCGGGGCCGGCCAGCGCGTCTTCGGCGAGAACCGCGTGCAGGAGGCACTGGCCAAATGGCCCGGCCTGAAGGCCGAGTTCCCCGACATCGAGCTGCGCCTGATCGGCCCGCTGCAATCCAACAAGGCCAGGGAGGCCGCCGCCCTGTTCGACGTCATCGAGACGGTGGACCGCGAGAAGATCGCCGCCGAGCTGGCCAGGGAGATCGTAAAACAGGGCAAGGCCCCGCGTCTCTACGTCCAGGTCAACACCGGGCTCGAGCCGCAGAAGGCCGGCATCGACCCGCGCGAGGCGGCGGGCTTCGTCGCCCGCTGCCGCACGGTGCACGGCCTCGCCGTCGAGGGGCTGATGGCCATCCCGCCCGTCGACGAGAACCCCGGCCCGCATTTCGCGCTGCTGGAGAAGCTCGCCCGCGAGGCGGGCGTGGACAGGCTCTCCATGGGCATGTCCGGCGACTACGAGGTGGCGGTCGCCTTCGGCGCCACCAGCGTCCGCGTCGGCTCGGCGATCTTCGGCCGCCGGTGAGCCGGCAGCCGGTTCTTCCTACCGGGTGAGCGCGAGACGTTCGATGTTGTTGGCGATAGTCTGGTAGGCGAGATCAAGCTCCGCGCCGGTCGACGCCTCGAAATAGTGCTTTACCGAGCCTGTGTCCGTCGAGGCGCAGTTCCTCATCACGGCCTTGGCGCCGGAACTCAGCTGAAATCCGATCGAGAATATCTCGATGCCCTGCTTCTTCATCTCTCGACACAGTCTCTCGGCGTAGCTGCGCGATTTGGTCGCCTGGCTGCGGACATTATCGGCACGGCTGGGCTTGGTCGTGTATTCGACGTCCGCATAGGCGGTGTTGAATTCGCCGTCGGTCATCAGAATCGCGAACTTGGCCACCCTCTTCGGGTCGTGGGGCTCCGGGCGGGCTGACACGGGCATGACGCTGGCCCATTGCGGCGACAGCATATACCAACTCCACTGCACCCCGACTTGCCCGGCTGTGTAGCCGATGGTGCTCAGGCTCGCGATACGCGCCTCCAGCGCGCTTTTGTCCGCCGTCAGCGGCATGATGGCCGCCGATGGGCATGCCGGCTTCACATAGTCGAGATTGACCATCGCGGTTCCAGGCCCGACATCGCTGAACTGGTAGGTGCCTTCACGCTCGGTCGCGCACCGTGTCGGCTCACCCGCCGCCGCGGGGCGAGGATCGTTCAGACGGGGCGGCTCGTGAGATGCGCCACGGTCGCTGCTGGTTTCCTGATAGACGGCGTGTGACAGCGGCCCTGCATTGACCCCGTCGGAGTAAGGCACAAGCGCGATGCGCACACGCGGATTGTCCGGCCGGTTGCTGGCGAGAAGCCGCTCCACCGCCCGCGCGGCAGCGTTGCGCAGATCGCCGATCTTGTCGTTCCGGCCCCTCCTGTCGGGCGCCATGGAATCGGTAACGTCAAGCATCATCGCGATTTCGATTCTCTTGTCGGAATAGATCGCCGCCGATTCGGTGGTGATCTTCTGGCGATTGGCCGCACCGAACAGCGGGAAGGCGACGTCGACCACCACGCTGGCCGTCGCCGTGACCGTGCTGTTCACCGTGTCGAGGACGATGCTGTCGAGGGTGACGCGATCTCCCTCTGAGAAAGCGCGGCGGCCGTTGGCCAGCAGGAATGCCTCGACGGTCGTGCGCGCATCCTTCTCCTCGATCGCCCCCGTGGTCAGGTCGCGCGCGGTCGACGTCACGGCCGAATCGAGCGCGGCGAGGAGGTTGGAGCGCGCGGTCGAGACCTGCGCGATGTTGATGCCGAAGCCGACGCCGAGCAGCAGCATCGGCGCCAGCGCCGCCATCATCATCCCGTAATTGCCGCGCCGGTCGCGACAAAGCCGCCGCAGCGTCCGCCTGAAAGTCGAGCCCGTCGTCATCGCCTGTCTCCATTCGCAACACGGTTGGTCCGCCGATGGAGCACGTGCAGGTTGCGGGCCGGAATCGTGGCTCGCCGCGCCCTCGCCCGCGGTCTCACCGAAATTGCAGGTCTTTTTTCCGATCGAATGGTTGGGGAAAGATGAACGGCCGGGCCCCGCGCCGCCGCTTGTTCAGGATATGCTTTAGAATGAGACAACGGCCTCAGCAGAAGGGAGGTCGCCTGCCGCCGTCGTAGGGACGGGCGAGGCCGAGGCGGAGCAGCGCTGGCGCGACCGCCCTGCCTTCGCCGTCGGTCACGTCGGCCAGCACGCGCCCGTAATATTTCGCGCCGCCGATGTTGCTCACCGTCACCAGGCCGTCGCCCAGCAGCGCCGCGAGCGCCGCGCGCGCCTCGCGCGCCGCCGCCTTCTCCGCCGCGCAGCGGCCGCGCATCTCGGGCGCGTCGATGCCGCGGATGCGCACCGAGACCCGGACGCTGTGGCCGGGCCACACCAGCGCCTCGGCCAGGAAGGTATCACCGTCGATGACCCGCAGCACCCGCGCCTCGACCGGCCCGGCAAAGACCTCGGCCGCCGCCGGCACGGCGAAGACGGCGGACAGGCAGAGGCCGGCAAGGGCAGGGCGAAGGGAGGGATGCATGAATTAGGATAATAATCCTATTTCATGCATCAGGCAAGCGGCGGCGGGGAGCGTTGCAGGGGATGGTGCGCCTCACCCCTCATCCGGCCTTTCGGACGATCTCTTCTCTGCGGGACACGGAGAGGGAGACCTGCAGCCGCTGCGGCCGGCTCTCCTCCTCGTCCACGGGAGGCGCAGACGCGGGATATCGGGTTGCCCCGGAGGTTCATCCGCCAGGGCTTGCCGGCCGAAGGGCTGCGGAAACCGCGCCTTTCAGAAATCGCAGGCGATGCCCTTGATCTCCCAGTCGCCGTAGCGGACGGGATCGTTGCCGCCGCGGCCGCCATATTCCTTCGGCGCGGCCGCCTCGCGGG
>JAEZXF010000063.1 GCA_023419995.1 Pseudomonadota bacterium
CCATCAGGCTGCGGCAAGTCCACGCTGATGAAGCTGGTCACCGGGCTCTACATTCCGCAGACAGGCGTGGTCACCGTCGCCAACGAGCATGTGACCAAGCCGGTCTCGATCGTCGGCATGGCGTTCCAGAACCCGACGCTCCTTCCCTGGCGCACCACGCTCGACAACATCCTGCTGCCGCTCGAGGTGGTCGACCGCCACCGCGGCCGCCTGCGCAGGCACAAGGCCGAATACGTCGCCAAGGCCGAGAAGCTGCTCGAGACGGTGGGGCTCAAAGGGTTCGGCCAGAAGTTCCCGTGGCAGCTTTCCGGCGGCATGCAGCAGCGCGCCAACCTGTGCCGGGCGCTGATCCACGAGCCGGACCTGCTGATGCTCGACGAGCCGTTCGGGGCGCTCGATTCCTTCACCCGCGAGGAGCTGTGGTGCGTCATCCGCGACCTGCACGCGGCGCAGAAGGTGACCATCGTCCTCGTCACCCACGACCTGCGCGAGGCGGTGTTCCTCGCCGACCGCATCTTCGTCATGAGCGCGCGTCCGGGCCGCATCATCAGGGAGCAGGAAGTGCCGTTCGCGCGGCCGCGCGATCTCGAGATCCTCTACGAGCCGGCGTTCAACGACATCGTCCACGAGCTGCGCGGCAACATCGCCGATGCGAGGAAGGCGGCATGAGCGAGCGCAGGAAAGGCTTCGACTGGATCGCGGCGGCCCCGTGGCTCTACACGGTGGTGCTGTTCGTCGTCTGGGAACTGACGGTGCGCGTCTTCGGCCTGCCGCAATACATCCTGCCGGCGCCCTCGCGCATCGCGCAGGCGATCTGGCAGTACTGGCCGGCGATCTGGAAGAACTCGCTGCAGACGCTCTACACCACGACGGTCGGCTTCGCGCTGGCGGTGGTCGGCGGGCTGGCGCTCGGCATCCTCGTCGGCTGGTCGCGCTTCATCTATGCCGGCCTCTACCCGCTGATGGTCGGCTTCAACGCCATCCCCAAGGTCGCGGTGGTGCCGATCCTGGTCATCTGGTTCGGCATCGGCACGGTGCCGGCGGTGCTGACGGCGTTCCTGATCGCCTTCTTCCCCATCGTGGTCAACGTCGCCACCGGCCTCGCCACCATCGAGCCGGAGATGGAGGACGTGCTGCGCGCGCTGGGCGCGAAGAAGATGGACATCATGCTCAAGGTCGGCATCCCGCGCTCGATGCCGTATTTCTTCGGCTCGCTGAAGGTGGCGATCACGCTGGCCTTCGTCGGCTCGGTCATCGCCGAGACGGTGGCGGCCAATTCCGGCCTCGGCCACATGATGCTGGCGGCGCAGAGCCAGTTCAACGTGCCGCTGGTGTGGGCCGGCCTCATCATGCTCGCCGTCGAGGGCATCGTCATGTACGCGGCGATGGCATGGATCGAGATGCGCATGACCGGCTGGGCGCATCGCAGCCAGATGGCGAACGGCTGAGCCGCTACCCGGCGCGGGCGGGACGGCGGGCCGTGCGGCACGCCGCCTTCGTCGGGGGCGCCGGCGTCACCAGCCGAACACGAAGGTCGCCCCGGTACCGCCGCTTCCGTTCTGGACGACGTGGCCGTTCGAGCCGTTGCCGAACTGGAACAGGCCGTGGGCGTTGCCGCTGCCGTTCTGCGTCAGCGTGCCGGTGTGGCCCGAGCCCTGCTGGTGGACGACGCCGAGATTGCCGCTGCCGTTCTGGGCGAGGCCGCCGGCATTGCCGGTGCCGATCTGGTTGATGCCCGAGCTGCCGTTGAAGCCGTTGACGATCGAATAGACGGCGAGGCCGGCGCGCATCGCCTGCGCCTCGCCGGCACTGGTCGGGGTGACGGTGAAGCCGATCGAGCCGCCGGCATGGGCGGGCGAGGCGAGCGCGGCCGCGCCGAGGGCGGTGGCGACGAGCGCGGCCTTGACGGTCGTGGCGGTGGCGGAAGGGGCGGTGCGGGTCATCGGTGTTCTCCTCTTTCTTCATGGCCTGCTTTCGACGAGGAGATCGTCGCATCGCGCCGCTGAACCGGCCCGGAACCCGCCATTCATGAGGCGTTAACGAATCGGGCGTCAGCGGGGCCGCAACGCGAAAAGCCCCGGCGAACCGGGGCCTTGGTCTGTAATGCTGCAGGATCGATTCAAAGCGAGAGGCGCGTCGCCTCCGTGCAGCGGACCGTCTCGCCGCCGGCGCTGACTTCCAGCTTCGCCTCGTAGGGACCGGAGCCGCCGAGGCGGACGGAGCCGAGCATCGCGGTCTGGCCGGCGGCCGCCCCGAACGCGCCGCCCTGGCGGACCTGCGCGCCGGGCCCCGACACCTCGAAGCGCCAGGAGCCGGACAGCGCCTGCGGCCCGCCGGCGCGGCCCTCGAGCGTGACGATGCCGTGGGCGGAACTGGCCGCGATCTCGCAGTGCATCTTCTCGGAGCCGGCCTGGGTCGCGCCGACGGCGGCGAAGGCGGCGGCGAGGCTGGCCACCATCGAGGCCGCCCAGATCGAGTATTGCTTGGTGCTTCCGGTCACGGTCGTTCTCCTTGGACTGTCGGGGAGTGTCTGGACGAAGGGGCGCGTCGCCGGGGAGGGGCCGGGGAGGGATGCTCCGCCGGCGACGGGAACCGGTTGGTGTCAGGGGCAGGTCTGGACGAAGGCCGCGACGTTGCCGCTGCCGGTCTGCGCCACCGCGGCGTCGCAGCCGTTGCCGACCTGCACGCCGGCGGCGATGTTGCCGTTGCCGTCCTGGACCAGGATCGAGTTGTGGTTGGCGCCGAACTGGGCCACGCCGCCCTGGTTGAAGTTGCCCTGCTGGTAGCTGTCGGCGTGGTTGTTGAAGCCCTGCTGGCCGATGGCGGCGGTGTTGCCGTGGCCGTGCTGCTGGCTGACCGCGCCGTTGAAGACGCCGTTCTGGAACACGCCGATGGCGTTGCCGGTGCCGGACTGGGCGCCGCCGGCCTGGTTGCCGAAGCCGAACTGGTCGAGCCAGACGCTGTTGGCGGACGCGGGCAGCGCGCCGAGCGCGATCAGGGCGGCGGTGGCGGCGACGGTGAAGAGCTTGCGGGTCATGTCGGTTCCTCCTTCGGATGGGCTGGCTGGTGTGAACGCCTCGACAGTCGCGCACGCTGCCGAAACCGGCGCTGAACCATGCGTTCAGCCGCCGTTCACGCGGATCCGCCGCCCGCGGCCGGGCTTGACGCGGCGCGGGCGAAACAGTTTCCTGCCGGCGGGGAAAACGGGGGGAAGACGATAAGACGAGCCATGCTCGCGGCGCTGGCGCTTGCCGGATGCGCGAAGAACCCGGACGCGATCGCGCCGATAACCATGCCCGCCAACGCCTATGGCGGCCTCACCTGCGAGCAGCTTGCGGCGGAGCACCAGCGCTCGTCGGCGGCGCTGGCCGCCGTCTCGGAACAGCAGAAGCAGGCCGCCACCGGCGATGCCGTCGGCGTGTTCCTGCTCGGCGTGCCGGTCAGCTCGCTGTCGGGCGCCGACAAGGAGGGGCTGGTCGCCCTGCACAAGGGCGAGATCGTCGCCATCGAGGGCGCGATGCGCAGCCAGCAATGCCTGCCGGCCGCGCCGGCCGCCCCCCCGCCGCCGGTTCCCGCGCGCGCGGCGCGCAAGGCGCGGGTTGGCCGTCGCGGCGGGATCGCCTACATAC
>JAEZXF010000075.1 GCA_023419995.1 Pseudomonadota bacterium
CTGTTGCGCACGGCCGAGCGGACGACGATCTCCACTTTTAGCATGGAGGAATCGCACTCCTTCCAGAGCTCGGCGATCAGGTCGAGATAGTGGCTGTTGATCCACTGGCGGAGGAAAGCGGTGGGAACCGAGAGCCGGGCCACGCCGCGCGCGGCTTCCGCGAGCTTCATGCGGCCGAACCAGCTGGAGTAGACGTCGTTGCCGAGCCGGGCTTTCAACTGCGCCTTGACGCGTTCGAAATTCGCCTCGGACCCTCCCGACGCCGCCATATCTTTCCCCTCATCAAATTGACAAACCGAATCCACCGGGCCCGTTTCGACCCGCGATGCAATACCGCTGTGCATGTATGCTTCCCTGTGTTGCCTACCGGGCTGCTTCGCCGTCCTGCCGTGCTGCAATGCCGACAGGATCTCCGCCCGTTGTAGCTGCCGTTCCTCGCACCGGCCTCCTTGGCCTGACACGTCTTCCCTTCCGGTCTCCTTTCGTTTCGCGCCACCCTTCCGCATCGGGTGGCGCAGCCTGACGAGAGCGCAAGCAACCCCCATCCCCGGACCGAAATCCCGGGGTTGACCTGTGAGCCCTGTCGCCGTTTCCTGCGCATCGCGTGGACATGATCCGACCGCCCGCGGGCTGGTGCCCACGTCGCGCTGCTGCCGCTGTCTGGCTGGATCAGCGGACATTTCGTCCGCCCCACTCGATGGCTGAACTCTACAAAAAAGGCCGCCGGAAGGGCAATAGACAGGTAATGAAATTTTCATGAATCGGACCGAAGATTCGGCTTGACTCGCCCCCCTGCCAGAGGGGGTTGCCGGTAAGTTGTTTTGATTCAAAACCTTTCGGCAACGGCAAATAAAAGCCGGCCCGAATAAGAAAATGCACTTGACAGCCGGGAGACTCCCGCCGCCGCCTCCATGCAGGACGAGCCGGATCGACTACCACGGCCAACCCCCTGAAATAGATGACAATTTTTTGCAGGTTTGAAGCCGCCGGCCGGGTGCGGCGACGGCGGCCGGCAGGGGCGAAAGATGCTGCGCCGGCAACGGGATCGCGGCGTCAAAGCATGCCCGTATCAGTATTCGGCAAAAGAAAAGCCCGGCGCTTTCGCGCCGGGCCTTGTCGATGAAATCCGTTTGCGCGCAGCGCTTGCGTCAGGCGCCCAGCGCCTTGACCCGGCGGGCCAGCCGCGACACCTTGCGGGAGGCGGTGTTGCGGTGAAGGACGCCCTTGGTCGCGGCACGCGCCAGCTCCGGCTGGGCGGCGGCGAAGGCGGCCTCGGCCGCGCCCTTGTCCCCGGCGGCCAGCGCCTCCTCGACCTTGCGCACGAAGGTGCGGACGCGCGAACGACGGTTCTTGTTGACCGCGGTACGGCGGGCGATCTTGCGCGTTGCCTTTTTGGCCGAAGACGTGTTGGCCATGATGCCTCTCTCTCAAAAATGTCAGCGTGGTCACGCCGTTGACGGTTCTTCCCGGGCGGGCCGCTCCGTCTGGCGCAGCGCATAAGGGGCAGCCCACAGGCCGCCTTTGTTGCGGCGGCTTATAGAGAAGCTTTCCCGGCCCGTCAACGCCCCGCCGACGACTCTTTCTCCGAAGCCCGCGCCGGCCTCAGCGATTGCGGAAGGCGGGCTTCCGCTTCTCTATGAAGGCGTTCATGCCTTCCTTCTGGTCCTCGAGCGCGAACATGGAATGGAACACCCGGCGCTCGAAGCGCAGGCCCTCGGCGAGCGTCGTCTCGTAGGCGCGGTTGACGGTCTCCTTGGTCATCATCACCACCGGCAGCGAGAACTCGGCGATCTTCGCCGCCGCCTTCAGCGCCTCCTCGATCAGCTCGCCGGCCGGCACCACGCGCGACACCAGGCCCGAGCGCTCGGCCTCGGCCGCGTCCATCATCCGCCCGGTCAGGCACATGTCCATCGCCTTGGCCTTGCCGACGAAGCGGGTGAGCCGCTGCGAGCCGCCCATGCCGGGCATGACGCCGAGCGTGATCTCGGGCTGGCCGAACCTGGCGTTGTCGCCGGCGATGATGAAGTAGCACATCATGGCAAGCTCGCAGCCGCCGCCGAGCGCGTAGCCGGACACCGCGGCGATGACCGGCTTGCGGATGCGCAGCATCGCGTCCCAGCCGGCGAAGAAGTCGGCCTGGTACATCTCGATGTAGGACTTCTCCTGCATCTCCTTGATGTCGGCGCCGGCGGCGAAGGCCTTCTCCGAGCCGGTGATGACGACGGCGCCGATGCCGGCGTCGGCCTCGAAGGCGTCGAGCGCCGCGATCACGTCGCGCAGCACGGCCGAGTTCAGCGCGTTGAGCGCCTGCGGGCGGTTGAGGGTGATCAGCCCGACCTTGCCGCGGTTTTCGACGAGGATCTTCTCATAGGCCATGATGCTTCTCCCTGTTGGCGGCGCGGCCTCCCGCACCCGACGTCCCCGCGCAATAGCTCAAGCCTGGCAGGACGGGCAATAGAATGTCGAGCGGCCGGACTGGACGATGCGGGCGACGGTCCCGCCGCAGCCGGGGCGCAGGCACGGCTCGCCCTCGCGGCCGTAGACGCTGAAGGAATGCTGGAAATAGCCGAGCGAGCCGTCCGTCCGGACATGATCGCGCAGCGACGAGCCGCCGGCGGCGATCGCCTCGGCGATGACGGCGCGGATGGCGTCGGCGAGATCGCCGCACAGGCCGGGATCGGCGGCGACGGCGTGCGCCTGCCGCGTCGGCGCGATGCGCGCGCGCCACAGCGCCTCGCAGACGTAGATGTTGCCGAGGCCGGCGATCAGCCGCTGGTCGAGCAGCGCCGCCTTGACGGGCGTGCGGCGCCCGGCGAGCAGCGCGGCGAGGAGCGGCCCGTCGAGCGCGTTGCCCGTGGGCTCGACGCCGAGGCCGGCGAGCGAGGGATGCGCGTCAAGTTGGGCCGCCTCGGCGAACAGCATGAAGCCGAAGCGGCGCGGATCGTTGAACACGGCGCGGTGGTCGGCGCCGGCTGCGTCCCTCAGGTGGAAGACGACGTGGTCGTGCGCCTCGTCCTTCGAGCGCGCGTAGTGGAAGTCGCCTGGCAGCGTCTCGGCTGCTCCCGAGTGGACGCGGAACGAGCCCGACATGCCGAGATGGCAGATCAGCACCGGGTCGGCGTCGAGGTGCATGACGAGGTACTTCGCCCGCCGGCCGAGCGAGACGACGGTGCGGCCGGTGAGCCGCGCCGCGAAGTCCGCCGGGAAGGGATAGCGCAGGTTCGGCCGGCGCTGCTCGACGTCGACGATGCGCGCGCCCTCGAAGACGGGCTGCAGGCCGCGGCGGACGGTCTCGACCTCGGGCAGTTCAGGCATCGCGATCGAGGCTCCTTCTGAACGACGCGCCGTGGCGGCCGGGCGCGATGCCGAGATGCTCGGCCACGGTCTCGCCGATGTCGGCATAGGTGGGGCGCAGGCCGACCGGCCCCGCCCTGAGCCCCGGACCCGTGCCCATGACGGGCACGCGCTCGCGCGTGTGGTCGGTGCCGCGCCAGGTCGGGTCGCAGCCGTGGTCGGCGGTGAGGATCAGCATGTCGCCGGCGGCGAGCCGCGACAGGGCCTCGGGCAGCCGCGCGTCGAAGGCCTCGAGCGCGGCGGCGTAGCCGGCGACGTCGCGGCGATGGCCGAACTCGGTGTCGAAGTCGACGAAGTTGGCGAAGACGAGGTCGCCGTCCCCCGCCTCGTCGATCGCCGCGAGCGCGGCGTCGAACATCGCCATGTTGTCCTTCGCCTTGCGCAGGCCGAAGACGCCGCGCCGGGAGAAGATGTCGCCGATCTTGCCGACGGCATGGACCTTGCGCCCTTCCCCGGCCAGCCGGTCGAGGAGCGTGGACTCCGGCGGCGGCGTGGCGAAGTCGCGGCGGTCGGCGGTGCGCGTGAAGGTCGCCTGCGTTTCGCCGGTGAACGGCCGGGCGACGATGCGGCAGACGCGCAGCGGGTCGGCCAGCCTGCGGGCGATGCGGCACACCTCGTAGAGCCGCTCCAGCCCGAAATGCGTCTCGTGCGCGGCGATCTGGATCACCGAATCGACGGAGGTGTAGCAGATCGGCATGCCCGTCCGCACATGCGCCTCGCCGAGCTCCTCGATCACGGCGATGCCGGAGGCATGGCGGTTGCCGAGGATGCCGGGAAGGCCCGCCTCCTCCACCAGCGCCTCGGTGAAGGCGGCCGGGAAGGCGGGGTCGGTGTCGGGGAAATAGCCCCAGTCGAACAGCGCCGGCAGGCCGGCGATCTCCCAGTGGCCGGAGGGGGTGTCCTTGCCGCTCGACACCTCGGGCGCCGCGCCGAAGAAGCCGGAGACAGGCACGGCGGGCGCCGGCCGGCCATTGGCGAGGGCGGCCGCGTGGCCGAGGCCGAGCGCCCGCATGTTGGGCACGCGGAGCGGCCCGGCGCGCAGGCCCGCGACGTCGGCCCGGCCCGCCGCGCACGCGGCCTCGATGTGGCCGAACGTGTCGGCTCCCTCGTCGCCGAAGCGCGCTGCATCCGGCGCGCCGCCGATGCCGAAGGAATCGAGCACGAAGAGAAAGGCGCGCGCCATCGGCAATTCCTGCGTTTCGGACCCGTCTCGCCGGTTGGTGCCGCGCCCTGCGGTTCCGGCCGGTGCAGAGATAGGCGCGCGGAGGAGGGTTGGCAATTCCGAAACCAAAGCCGGCGACAATGGCCGCATCGAAACCCTGGCGGAGCATTCGGATGGCGGCGGCACGCCGGAAAACCTGCATGGCGGCGGCGGCCGCGGCGCTGCTGTGCTGCGCGCCGGCCGCGGCGCAGGAGGCGTTCCGCATCGGGCTGGTCGCGTCGCCCGGCGAGGAGGCCGGCATCGAGGGCCTCGCCGAGATCAAGGCCGCCTATGCCGCGGCGCTCGGCCAGCCGGTCGAGGTGATGGTCGCGCGCGACTACGCCGCGCTCGCCGACGCCCATATCGAAGGGCGCATCGACTACGCCGTCTACAGCGCGCCGGCGTTCGCCGCGGCCGAGCGGCGCTGCCTGTGCCTGCGGCCGGTGGCGGCGCCCGTCGATGCCGGCGGCGCGACAGGGCTGCGCTCGGTGC